>NZ_JBFROH010000016.1:35448-229833 GCF_041471425.1 Vibrio sp. 10N.261.52.C2
TTTGCTGCGGTCGTGGCGGAATTGGTAGACGCACCAGATTTAGGTTCTGGCGCCGAGAGGTGTGAGAGTTCAAGTCTCTCCGACCGCACCATCATTAAATAGAACCCAGCTTTTTAGCTGGGTTTTGTTTTATCTGGAATATGCAAATCTGCTAGCCAAGTCACCAAGTATTCTCTTCTATAACCTCACTTTTAATACGATTTTATAAGACAATGTCAGCTCCATTTTCTAATTGAGTACGACTAGCCTATGAACCCCCTCCCCTTAACGATCGGTTGCTACACAGATACACCAAGTAAAAGCCAAGGTGTTTATCAAACTCAGTTAGATCTAGAAACAGGAAAACTATTACCTCTAGAGCTGATCATCAAATGTACTAACCCCTCTTTTATTACTGTAACAAAGACTGGGATCTATACTGCATCGGAAGTGGACCAGCAAAAACAGCCCCAGCTCATTCATATACCTAATGTTGATTCACAGCTAACACACAATACAAGCCTCATCTCGGGAGATCACCCTTGTCACGTCGCGATAGATCCACACAATAAGTTTGCTATCACGTCGCAATACTCATCAGGCACATTCGATATTTTTAGCTTAAGTATCAACGGCAGCATCGATAAACGACTCAAAACAATCCAGATGGTTGGTTCCGGGCCAAACAAAGAGAGACAAACTAGCCCACACGCCCATCAATGCCTGTTCTTACAAAACTCACCACAGTTTGTGACTGTCGATCTCGGCACCGATCGCATCAACTTCTATTGCTTTGATGAAGAGCAAGAAGAGTTCCTTGATGAACCAATGCTGTCTATTAAGGTGCCCGCCGGCAATGGACCTCGCCATTTAATCTTTAACAAAGCTGAAGACAGAGCCTATGTGGTCTGTGAACTCTCTGAAACGTTGCTGACTTTGGAAAAGGTTTTAGGCATTTGGAATGTAGTGGAAGAGATTGATGCATTGCCTAATATGGAGAAGGGAGAAGCCGCAGCTGCGATTAAGCTATCGCCTGATGAGCAATTCCTTTATGTGTCATGTCGACACCAATCAAGAATCAGTAGCTTCAAAATCGACTCTGAGACTCAAAGGCTGACTTTCATTGATAACTACGACACTGAAGGCAAATTCCCAAGAGACTTCCATATAACGAACGATGGGAAATGGCTTATCGCCGCCAACCAGCACTCCAACAACATCACCTCATTCAAGCGAGATAATGAAGATGGGTCTTTGGTTTATACAGGGTACTCTTTAGAGATCGATGCACCGGTTTGTGTGACGCAACAGCGATAGTAGTCATCTGATACAAAAAAGGAGAGCATTCGCTCTCCTTCTCTTTATAAAGTGTCTGTAATACTCAATTAAAGGCCCAGGGCATACTTCAACACTTGAGCTTTAATCGGCCCTGAGTTCTCTGCTAGCTTGAGTGCAGCATTACGCACAAACTTAAGTGGACCAATGTCGTTGCTGAATGTCTTATAGAAGAAATCCATACCGCTTTGCATCACTAGGTTGTCACCTCTTCTCATCACCTCGTAGCGTCTTGCTACAGACTGGTTCAATTCACCCTTTTCTTTGGTGACATCCAGCAGTACTGATACATCTTTGAAGCCTAAGTTAACACCCTGCCCAGCCAAAGGGTTGATGGTATGCGCAGAGTCTCCGACCAAAATACAGTTATTCTTCGAGTATGATTGAGCATGACGTCGTGTCAGAGGAAAAGAACCCGAATTCAAGACTTTGATATCACCTAACTCTTTAGGAAAGTGAGTAAGTACTTCGTTACGTAGTTTTTCAGGGGCCATTGCTGACAGTTGCTTAATACGCAGTGGAGAATCATACCAAACTAACGAGCCCAGCCCGACTTCTTGACCGTCAGAGGTTAGAGAACACAAAGGCAAAAATGAACGAGGGCCACTTGGTAGAAATTGCTGCCAAGTAATATCTTGCTGAGGTTGTTCTGTTTCTACATTGATAAGCATACAGTGTTGTCGATAATCCCAAGCCGTGATGCCAATTCCAGCTTGTTGGCGAACGGCTGAATTCGCACCATCAGCACCAACCACCCACTTCGCAGACAACTCAGCCCCTGATTGAAGCTTTACGATATTGATTTCACCAAACTCAATCACATCGAGCTTTTCTGGGCATAACAGTTCGAGATTGTCGTAGGCATCAAATTGAGACCATAAACCTAATTGAATGAGTCTGTTCTCAACGATATAGCCCAAACGAGGAAGGTCTAGTGAGGCAGCATCAAATCGAGTACGACATTCTGGGTGTTCCCAAGTCTCTAAGCGCTTGTAAGAGCAAACTCGCATTGCTGCTATGTTCTGCCATGCACCAAGATCGTCAAGTAAATCGACTGACGCCTGAGAAATCGCTGACACTCGAATATCCATCGCTTGCGACTCATCAAATGCTTGTGGGGCAAAACCTTCGATCACCGCAACACTCAGACCTTGCTTTGCAAAACCGATTGCTGTTGCTGCGCCAACCATGCCGCCACCGACTACTACAATATCGTAACTGTTCATATTTCGTACTTATCAGTTTGATTCTTTGACTGTTTTTGATTGTACTTTTTCATAACTAACTTGTAACCAAAAACCTTATTCGAAAAAAGGGTTATCCCTTATGGTATATGGCGTTAACGATAATAAAAACCACTACATAAGAGATTTGTTCAGACTACTAGTCAGTCGGTTTTGAAACCAGTACAATACGCCGCTTGCCGCTAGAGCCTGTCATAAAATTGAATACCGAATTATGACAAACGGGGCTAGCGGATGAATAATGGGCGATTTGCTCCCTTAAATTAAACTAACGATCGAGCGAACATATAATGAGTAAGAAACTGCTAATTAAAACTTGGGGCTGTCAGATGAATGAATACGATTCATCAAAAATGGCCGACCTGCTTAACGCTGCAAATGGCTATGAGCTAACTGAAGTACCTGAGGAAGCAGACGTACTACTATTGAATACTTGTTCTATCCGCGAAAAAGCGCAAGAAAAAGTATTCCACCAGCTTGGTCGTTGGAAAACGCTTAAAGATAAAAAAGAAGGTGTGGTGATCGGTGTGGGTGGCTGTGTAGCGACTCAAGAAGGTGATCACATTCGTCAACGTGCGCCTTACGTAGACGTTATCTTTGGCCCACAAACATTACACCGTTTGCCAGAGATGATTAAATCATCACTGTCTAACGAAAAGCCAGTAATGGATATCTCTTTCCCAGAGATCGAAAAGTTCGATAACCTGCCAGAGCCAAAAGCTGAAGGCGCGACGGCGTTCGTTTCTATCATGGAAGGTTGTTCTAAATACTGTACTTACTGCGTTGTACCATACACACGTGGCGAAGAAGTTAGCCGTCCAATGGATGATGTACTTTTCGAAGTTGCTCAACTTGCAGAGCAAGGCGTACGTGAAGTTAACCTGCTAGGTCAAAACGTAAACGCATACCGCGGTCCAACACACGAAGGCGATATCTGTTCATTCGCAGAACTGCTTCGTCTTGTTGCTTCTATCGACGGTATCGACCGTATTCGTTTCACAACAAGCCACCCGCTTGAGTTTGGTGACGACATCATTGAAGTTTACAAAGACACACCAGAGCTAGTGAGCTTCCTTCACCTACCAGTACAAAGTGGTAGTGACCGTATTCTTACGATGATGAAGCGCCCACATACGGCTATCGAGTACAAATCTATTATCCGTAAACTGCGTAAAGCTCGCCCTGACATTCAAATCAGCTCTGACTTTATTGTTGGTTTCCCTGGTGAGTCTAAGCAAGACTTCCAAGATACAATGAAGCTAATTAAAGACGTTGATTTCGATATGAGCTTCAGCTTTGTTTTCTCTCCACGTCCAGGTACGCCAGCGGCAGATTACCCATGTGATGTACCAGCACAAGAGAAGAAAGATCGTCTGTACGAACTGCAGCAAACGGTAAACACACAAGCTATGCGTTTCTCTCGTCTAATGTTAGGCACAGAGCAACGTATCCTTGTTGAAGGCCCATCAAGAAAGAACCTAATGGAACTTCGCGGCCGTACAGAAAACAGCCGTGTTGTGAACTTCGAAGGTTCTGCAGACCTAATCGGTCAATTCGTAGATGTGAAGATCACTGAGGTTTACACCAACTCACTACGTGGTGAGCTAGTTCGCACAGAAAAAGACATGGGTCTACGCGTTGTTATGACTCCAGCAGAAATGATGGAAAAAACAAAACGTGAAGACGAGCTAGGTGTAGCGACATTTACGCCATAGGCAATACAACTGTTTGAGCACAAAGCGCAAACACAAAGCTTGAAATTACCTAACTAAGTGACCATCTTAGAAATAGGGATATCACCATCAGAAGCCCGGTCTAAATCGGGCTTTTTGCTCTTTGTTTTATTTAAGAGTGAGTGGCACAAAATGAGAGGCTAATTTGAGCAATAAAATCGTTACCTTAGAGATAAATCTAGAACCAGCAGACAACAAGCGCTTGGCAAGTTTATGCGGACCATTTGACGACAACATCAAGCATCTTGAGCGTCGTCTGGGCGTTGAGATTAATTACCGTAGCAACTTTTTCACCATTGTCGGTAAGCCTCACACTACAGCCGCAGCTTTAGACATCATCAAACACCTCTATGTTGAAACGGCTCCAGTTAAAGGCAACATAATCGATATCGAACCAGAGCAAATACATCTGGCGATCACCGAGTCAGGCATTTTGGAGCAACACGTCGAGTCTGAAATTGACTACGGCAAAGAAATGACCATTAAGACTAAAAAAGGCGTCATCAAACCTCGAACGCCAAACCAAGCACAGTACCTAATGAACATGGTGACTCATGACATCACCTTTGGTATTGGGCCAGCAGGTACAGGTAAAACCTACTTAGCCGTTGCTGCAGCAGTTGATGCACTTGAACGCCAAGAGATTCGTCGCATTCTATTGACGCGCCCTGCTGTTGAAGCCGGTGAGAAGCTTGGTTTCCTACCGGGTGATTTAAGCCAAAAAGTAGACCCATATTTACGTCCACTTTACGATGCGCTGTTTGAGATGCTTGGCTTTGAGCGAGTTGAGAAGCTGATTGAACGTAACGTAATTGAAGTCGCGCCACTGGCTTACATGCGTGGTCGTACATTGAATGATGCGTTTATCATTCTTGATGAGAGCCAAAACACCACGGTAGAACAGATGAAGATGTTCTTAACCCGTATCGGTTTTAACTCACGCGCTGTGATCACAGGTGATATTACGCAAATCGATTTACCTCGTGGTGCAAAATCAGGCTTACGCCATGCGACTGAAGTGCTCAATGAGGTCGACGACATTAGCTTTAACTTCTTCATGTCTGAAGACGTCGTTCGTCACCCTGTAGTTGCTCGTATCGTCAACGCATACGAGAAGTGGGAAGCAAAAGACCAGAAAGAGCGCAAAGAGTTTGAAAAGCGTAAACGTGAAGAGCGTGAA
Source organism: Vibrio sp. 10N.261.52.C2 (assembly GCF_041471425.1). NCBI lineage: Bacteria > Pseudomonadati > Pseudomonadota > Gammaproteobacteria > Vibrionales > Vibrionaceae > Vibrio > Vibrio sp. 10N.261.52.C2. The sequence goes on from NZ_JBFROH010000016.1 coordinate 40,920, forward strand.
GCCAAACTTCTTGAGGCTCAGCAGGTAGTTACGACACAATTAGCAACACAAAATAGCTCTGTAATTGCAGAACAAGGTGATAAATAGATGTCTATTGAACTAGACCTGCAATTAGCGGTCGAAAATGAGCAAGGTCTTCCAACTGAGCAAGATATTCAGCTTTGGTTGGACAAGACAATTCCTCAGTTTCAAGAGAACGCTGAGTTGACGGTTCGTATCGTTGATACACAAGAAAGCCACCAGCTCAATCATGAATATCGTGGCAAAGATAAGCCAACTAACGTGTTGTCTTTTCCATTCGAGGCTCCTCCAGGGATCGAGTTAGATCTACTGGGCGACCTCATTATCTGCCGCCAAGTTGTCGAAAAAGAAGCAGAAGAGCAAAGTAAGCCTCTGCTAGCACACTGGGCTCATATGGTTGTACATGGCAGTCTGCATCTGCTAGGTTATGATCATATCGAAGATGATGAAGCTGAAGAGATGGAGTCACTCGAGACAGAAATCATGCAATCTATGGGGTTTGAAGACCCTTACATTCTAGAAAAGTAAATTGATTCTAGTAAAGTAGGTTGCAGAGAAACAATAACTCATCGAACCTGTGATTTTCACAGGAATCTGAGTTGTAACGTGTGCTATCACACTTCTGATAGCGTTATTTTTTGAGAAATCATGAACGAAGGTAACCCCCCCACTTCTGAGGGAAGTAAAAAATCTGAAGGTCCGAGTAGAAAGTCCTTCTTTGAACGCCTAGGCCAACTATTTCAAGGTGAAGTAAAAGATCGCCAAGAGCTCGTAGATGTAATCCGCGACTCAGAAATTAATGACCTAATTGACCACGACACACGCGACATGCTCGAGGGTGTTATGGAAATTTCAGAGATGCGAGTACGCGATATCATGCTGCCTCGCTCTCAAATGGTTACAGTTGAACGCACAGATGATCTAGATACATTGATTGCGCTCATTACTGATGCTCAACACTCTCGCTACCCAGTGATCAGTGAAGATAAAGACCATGTTGAAGGCATTCTATTAGCGAAGGACCTACTTAAGTATTTGGGTTCAGAAAGTGCTCCATTTGATATCGAACAAGTGATTCGCCCTGTCGTGGTTGTTCCTGAAAGTAAGCGAGTTGATCGCCTGCTTAAGGAGTTCCAAGAAGAGCGTTACCACATGTCTATCGTTGTCGATGAGTTTGGTGGAGTTTCTGGCCTGGTAACCATTGAAGATATCCTCGAAGAAATCGTTGGTGAAATTGAAGACGAGTTCGACGATGAAGAAGAGCTAGATATTCGTAAGCTGAGTAAGCATACCTTCTCTGTAAAAGCTTTAACCACTATTGAAGAGTTCAACGATACGTTTAACACTGCCTTTAGTGACGACGAAGTGGATACGGTAGGCGGCATGGTTATGACAGCACTCGGCCACCTGCCGGTTCGTGGCGAAATTGTAGAAATCGAAAACTACCATTTCAAAATAACATCAGCAGATAACCGTCGTGTGATTCAGCTACAGGTAACCATTCCTGACGAACAGCCTCTTCCGACTATCGAAGAATAACAACTTCTCTCTAAAGAGATGACAGAAATTAGATGACTAATACCTTTATTCATCGCCTATTACGGCCGCTTGCGGCCGTTTTTGTTGGCGCTATAACCACCCTTTCATTCGCTCCATACTCTATATGGCCTCTTGCTATTCTCAGCCCAGCTTTGCTGCTGTTACTGATCCACAACCGCTCTCCTAAAAGTGCGCTTTGGATTGGCTACGCATGGGGTTTAGGTCAATTCACCACAGGTATCAGCTGGGTATACGTCAGCATTGATGGTTTTGGCGGCATGCCACTGGCAGCCAACCTATTTTTGATGGCATTGCTTGTTGGCTACCTAGCCGTTTATTCAGGGCTATTTACCTGGGGTTTGAATAAATTCTTCCCTGCCAATAACCTAAGCCGCTTTTTCCTTGCAGCTCCTGCATTCTGGCTAGTCTGTGATTGGCTGCGTGGCTGGGTAATGACGGGCTTCCCTTGGCTTTGGTTAGGCTACAGCCAAATCGATTCGCCATTGGGTTCATTTGCACCGATTGGCGGCGTAGAGCTAGTAACTTTAGCGATCATTGTTTCAGCCTCTGCATTCACTTATGCGATTGTTAACCGGGCTTGGAGCATCGCTCTCATTCCCGCCGTCGTATTTAGTGCAGGCTTTGGTATTCGCAACATCGACTGGGTCACGCCGAACCCTGAAAAAACCACGTCAGTCGTCTTGATACAAGGCAACGTCGATCAAGACAGTAAATGGCTACCGAGTCATCGCTGGCCAACCATGATGAAGTACACCGACCTAAGCAGAGAAAACTGGGGAGCGGATATCATCATCTGGCCTGAAGCGGCTATTCCAGCATTCGAAGTTGAGATCCCATCTTTCCTACGTAACTTGGATAGCGCAGCGAAGATGAACAACAGTTCGATCATTACCGGTGTGCTGAATCAGTCTGAAGATAAGAAATACTACAACAGTGTTCTTTCTCTCGGTGTGAATCCATACGGTGAGTACAGCTACGATCCAGACGAACGCTACCATAAACACCACCTGTTACCATTTGGTGAGTTTGTGCCGTTTGAAGATATCTTGCGTCCATTAGCACCTTTCTTTAACTTGCCAATGTCATCATTTAGCCGTGGCGACTTTGTTCAACCAAACATAGTGGCAAATGGTCGTCACTTAGCGCCGGCACTGTGTTATGAGATCATCTTTAATGATCAAGTTAGACAGAACGTAACCGACGAGACTGACTTTATTTTAACGCTCTCTAACGATGCGTGGTTTGGTCGTTCGATTGGCCCTCTTCAACATATGGAAATTGCACAGATGCGTGCTCTGGAGCTTGGTAAGCCGGTTATTCGCTCGACCAACAACGGTGTGACGGCAGTTACTGATTACAAAGGCAATATAATCAAGCAAGTGCCTCAGTTTGAAACGGCAGTGTTAAAAGCTGAACTCATTTCAACGGATGGTCAAACGCCTTATCACACAGTAGGTACTTGGCCACTGTATATCTGGGCGATGCTCAGTTTGGTGATTGGTTGGGTAATTAGAAAGCCAAAAAGCTAGATTCGACGAAAAGTGATTTGAGGGTTGACTGATCGGGTCAACCCTTTTTCATTGCTGTGGTTTTGCGTTGATACGCTATGGTTCAGAAGCTTACGGTTTAAGGGCTTTACGACTAAACCCTTTAGAACCACATTTAATGCATGGAATGATATTGGTTGGGTGGTTATATTCGGTTTGGTGACCACACTCGTCACATACTAAGGTTCCCAAGCCAATGACTTCACCCGCTTGATACAAGCCTTGGTGTTCTAAGTCTTGGAACAGTTCAACCCATTCCACCTTAGTACGATCAGTAATATCCAACAGCCCTTGCCAAATAGAGTCCGCAATCATCAAATAGAATGGACCGCTTTTACTCTCTTCATAGCTTTCGGAAAACTCTTTTAAGTCCGACTTCACGTAGGCAGAGATCAATGAAAGCTCATCTTTAGTCATATCATTAGCTGCTTTCGCAAACTTGCCCGACGTTTCGATTTTGTTGTTGAGCTCTTCAGGGCTATGCTTCAGCGTTTCAATCACCTCTGCGACGACTTCTTCATAGAGCGCTTTTTTCTTCGGCATAACAACCTCCTTAAGATAACCAACCTTTTAGTGAGCAAACGGATGCGCTGCAATGCACTCCCGCTTACAAACAAATGCAATTCATACTCTTAAGTATAGTTGCCCTGCGAAATTCAGTGAAAATTACACAATCTACTAAGCGGCAACTGCAAGTATGAAGGGTATAACTATTGTTGTACTCAGCTCCTTTAGGTATTCTATGACGATCTGTAAGATTCTGTTCTAACCGAACTCACAAATTCCAAGATAACCGGATACCATCGATGCAAGAACAATATAACCCGCAAGAGATTGAACAAAAGGTTCAACAACACTGGGATAACAGCGAGACTTTCGTTGTAAGTGAAGACCCAAACAAAGAAAAATTCTACTGTCTTTCTATGTTCCCTTACCCAAGTGGCCGACTGCACATGGGTCACGTGCGTAACTACACCATCGGTGATGTGGTATCTCGTTTCCAACGTCTACAAGGCAAAAACGTAATGCAGCCAATTGGTTGGGATGCATTCGGCCTACCTGCAGAAAACGCCGCTGTTAAAAACAATACAGCACCTGCACCATGGACTTACGAAAACATTGAGTACATGAAGAACCAGCTTAAGCTTCTAGGTTTTGGTTACGACTGGAACCGTGAATTCGCAACGTGTACTCCAGAGTACTACCGTTGGGAACAAGAGTTCTTCACTAAGCTTTACGAAAAAGGCCTGGTTTACAAGAAGACATCTTCAGTGAACTGGTGTCCAAACGACCAAACAGTACTGGCAAATGAGCAAGTAGAAGACGGTTGTTGCTGGCGTTGTGACACTCCAGTAGAGCAAAAGAAAATTCCACAGTGGTTTATTAAAATCACTGAGTACGCTCAAGAGCTACTAGACGATCTAGACAACCTTGAAGGTTGGCCTGAAATGGTTAAGACCATGCAGCGCAACTGGATCGGCCGCTCTGAAGGTGTTGAGCTATCTTTCGCTGTTAACGGCGAAGAAGCACCATTAGAAGTGTACACAACACGTCCAGATACACTAATGGGTGTTTCTTACGTTGGTATCGCTGCAGGTCACCCTCTTGCAGAGAAAGCATCGAAGAACAACCCAGAGCTTGCTGCATTCGTTGAAGAGTGTCGTAACACTAAAGTTGCTGAAGCTGAACTCGCAACGATGGAAAAGAAAGGTATGGATACTGGCCTAACGGCTATCCACCCTCTTAACGGTCGTGTTGTTCCTGTATACGTAGCAAACTTCGTACTTATGGATTACGGCACAGGTGCGGTAATGGCGGTTCCTGCTCACGATCAACGTGACTACGAGTTCGCAACTAAGTACGGCATCGATATCATCCCAGTAATCAAACCTGAAGATGGTTCTGAACTAGACGTGTCTGAAGCGGCTTACACTGAAAAAGGTGTACTGTTTGATTCTGGTGAATTCGATGGTCTTGCGTTCCAAGAAGCATTCGATGCAATTGCTGCGAAGCTTGAAGCTGAAGGCAAAGGTAAGAAGACAGTAAACTTCCGTCTACGTGACTGGGGTGTATCTCGTCAACGTTACTGGGGCGCTCCAATCCCAATGGTAACCACTGAAGACGGTGAAGTTCACCCAGTACCAGCAGACCAACTGCCAGTCATTCTTCCTGAAGATGTAGTAATGGATGGCGTAACGAGCCCAATCAAGGCTGACAAGTCTTGGGCTGAAACAACATTCAACGGCGAACCCGCTCTACGTGAGACTGACACGTTCGATACGTTTATGGAGTCTTCTTGGTACTACGCACGTTACTGTTCACCGCAAGCAGACGACATTCTAGATCCAGAGAAAGCAAACTACTGGCTACCAGTTGACCAATACGTTGGTGGTATCGAGCACGCTTGTATGCACCTGCTTTACTCTCGTTTCTTCCATAAGCTTCTACGTGATGCTGGCTACGTGACGTCTGATGAACCGTTCAAGCAACTACTATGTCAAGGCATGGTTCTGGCTGACGCGTTCTATCACGAAAACGAAAAAGGCACCAAAGAGTGGATTGCACCGACTGACGTAACGGTTGAACGTGACGGTAAAGGTCGCATCGAAAAAGCAGTCGACGATCAAGGTCGTGAAGTTGAACACTCAGGCATGATCAAAATGTCTAAGTCTAAGAACAACGGTATCGACCCACAAGAGATGGTAGACAAGTACGGCGCTGATACAGTACGTCTATTCATGATGTTTGCATCACCTGCAGACATGACGCTTGAGTGGCAAGAGTCTGGCGTTGAAGGGGCTAACCGCTTCCTTAAACGTGTTTGGAAATTGGTTCACGCTCACTCTTCTAAGGGTGCTGCTGAATCTGTTGATGCTTCTGCGCTATCTGGCGACCAAAAAGCACTTCGTCGTGATATCCATAAAACTATCGCGAAAGTAACGGACGATATTGGCCGTCGCCAAACGTTCAACACGGCAATCGCTGCAATCATGGAACTGATGAACAAGCTGGCGAAAGCACCTCAAGAATCTGCACAAGACCGTGCAATCCTTGACGAAGCGCTAAAAGCGGTAGTACGCATGCTTTACCCAATGACTCCACACATCTCTTACGAAATGTGGATTGCACTTGGTGAATCAAACGTAGACTCAGCAACATGGCCAACTTTCGATGAGAAAGCGCTAGTTGAAGACGAGAAAACTATCGTTGTTATGATCAACGGTAAGCTACGTGCGAAACTAACCGTTGCTGCTGATGCAACAGAAGAGCAAGTTCGTGAGCTTGGTCTAAACGATGAGAACGCTAAGAAGTTCCTAGATGGCTTAACTATCCGTAAAGTTATCTTCGTACCAGGTAAGCTTCTAAACATCGTTGCTAACTAATTTCGTTAGCACAATGCAATTGCTAAAGAATTAACGAACTTAATTCATCAAAAGCAGTCTGTAGACAGGGTAGCTAATTGCCCTGTCTACTTATTTAAGCGCTTTAGACTTGAGCCTAACCACTCAAACGAACTAAAGCCTTTAAATAAGTATTCTACCTTCATGAGAGCCATCAAATAATGCGCCTGATTTCACTATCTTCATTGAAAGTTACTGTTGTTGTTTTAACCGTCAGCCTATTAAGTGCGTGTGGTTTCCACCTACGTGGTGATTACTCCGTACCAGAAGAACTCAACAAGATCTCCGTAACCAGTTACGACCAATACAGTACGTTTACACGTATGATGAAAGGTCAACTGCGTATGAATGATGTAGAAATTGTGCCACCGGCTGAGAATACACCTAACCTGCATATTATTAGTGAGAGCGTAGGTGAGCGAACTCTGTCTCTATACCAAAACACTCGTGCAGCAGAGAAAGAACTGACATTCCGCGCTTCATACCGCGTAACTGTCCCGGATCTAGGCTCAAAGACGTTCTCAACCAGCGTAACCCGTAGTTACCTAGATAACCCGCTAACTGCACTTGCGAAGTCGGTTGAACGAGACATGATCGAAGATGAGATGCGTAAGTTGGCAACAAGCCAAATCCTTCGTCAGATGGCTCGACTAAAAGCGAACATTGCAGCTGATAGCATGGACCTAGATGCACTAGAGCACGTTCAAGTGAAAGAACTCGAAAAGCAATACAACATCAAGAATGTTGAGATCGTACCAGCTTCAGAAGAACAACCAACACTTAGCGATTCGGCTGAGTAATAGGTTTATTTGATGCGTATTTTTGCTGACCGCTTATCAGAGCAACTTATTAAACAGTTGAGTAATGTTTACCTAATTTTTGGTAACGAACCGCTACTGTTGCAAGAGAGCCGAGAAGCGATTCAAAAGGCTGCAAAACAGCAAGGCTTTGAAGAACGTCACCGCTTTGCGATTGATAGCAGTCTCGACTGGAATCAAGTCTACGACTGCACTCAAGCACTGAGCCTATTCTCTAGCCGTCAGGTCATCGAGCTTGAACTGCCAGAGTCAGGCGTCAATGCCGCAATAGCGAAAGAGCTACTCGCAATCTCCGAGCATATCCACAGTGATATCTTGTTAATCTTGGTGGGCACTAAGCTCACCAAAGCTCAAGAAAGCGCTAAGTGGTTTAAGGCTCTTTCGAATCAGGGTCACTGGGTCAGTTGCCTAACGCCAGATGTCAGTCGGTTACCTCAGTTTGTCCAAGCGCGTTGCCGTCAAATCGGTTTAACGCCAGACCCTGAAGCGATTCAAATGCTGGCGCAATGGCATGAGGGTAATCTATTTGCTCTCACCCAAAGCCTAGAAAAACTGGCTCTCCAATACCCAGATGGAAAACTCACGTTAGTACGCTTAGAAGAATCGCTGAGTCGACACAACCATTTTACTCCATTCCATTGGAGTGATGCGTTATTGGCAGGCAAAGGTAACCGAGCACAACGAATCCTGCGTCAGCTAGAAGCTGAAGGTGTCGAACCCGTCATTTTATTACGTAGCATACAACGAGAGCTTGCTCTGCTATTACAAATGCAGCAACAAATGAAACAGATGCCGATTGGTCAGGTCTTCGAAAAACACCGTATCTGGCAATCTAAAAAGCCTCTTTATAACGCCGCGCTAACAAGAGTTTCGATTTCTCAATTACACTCTTTGTTCGCGTTGCTCACTCAAGCTGAATTGATGACAAAAACTCAATATGAGCAGTCGCCTTGGCCACTAATTCATCAGTTAAGCGTAGAGTTTTGTATCCCTTCAGCTTCAATACCATTCCACGCATAAAAGCGTGTTATATTCTAGGGTCAACAAGCCCTAAACAAAGCTAAATTCAGATTAAAGGAACACCCAGTGTTACGTGAAGAACTAAAAGATTTTCTTGCAGACAAAGCCGACGACATGAAAGCAGAATCGATTGTAACTATCGATGTAGAAGGCAAATCAAGCGTTACTGATTACATGATTGTTTGTACTGGCACCTCTAAACGCCATGTTGCCTCTATTGCACAGCATGTTGCTGATGAAGTGCGTAAAGCGGGTATGCAACCTCTAGGTATGGACGGTCAGCAAGAAGGTGAATGGGTTGTTCTAGATATGGGCACAAGCATGCTTCACGTTATGCAAGAAGAGCATCGTGAGCTGTACCAACTAGAAAAACTTTGGGGCTAAGCTTTGAAGATCCAGTTAATCGCAGTTGGCACAAAAATGCCAAAGTGGGTTGAAGAAGGGTTTCAAGAATACAAACGCCGCTTCCCTCACGATATGCCATTAGAGCTCATTGAAATTACTGCAGGAAAGCGCGGTAAAAATGCAGATATTGCACGCATTCTTCAAAAAGAAGGTGAAGCGATGCTGGCTGCAGTTCCAAAAGGCAACCGTATTGTCACGCTCGATATCCCAGGTAGAAAGTGGGATACACCTCAACTTGCTGAGCAATTAGAAAGTTGGAAGCTGGATGGACGTGACGTTTCTATCCTTATCGGCGGGCCTGAAGGATTAGCACCTGCATGTAAAGCGGCTGCAGACCAAAGTTGGTCTCTGTCTGCGCTTACTCTCCCTCACCCATTAGTACGCGTTATCATGGCTGAAAGCTTGTATCGAGCTTGGAGCATCACTGCTAACCACCCTTATCATCGAGAATAAGCGTTAATGTTACGTAAACGTAGCCAAATCCGCGATTACAAAGCAGAAGCACGACTATTTACTAGCCGTGCTTTTGTTGCGTTTGCGGGGATCATTGTCATGATGTCGATGTTGGTTGTTAACCTGTACAACATTCAGGTCAATCAATACCAAGACTATAAAACTCGTTCTAACGACAACCGTATCAAGGTCGTTCCGATCGCCCCTAACCGTGGTTTGATTTACGATCGCAACGGTATACTTCTTGCCGAAAACCGTCCTGTTTTCAATCTAGAAATCATACCCGAAAAAATTAAAGATATGGATGACACGCTTGCTCGTCTGCAAGCATTAATTGAGATCCCGCCAGAGCGTATCGAGCGCTTTAATCGTGATCGTCGTAATTCACGACGCTTTAAATCAGTACCTATTCTTAATCAACTGTCTGAAGAACAAGTTGCCGTCTTCTCTGTAAACCAACACAAATTCCCAGGTGTTGAAGTTACGGGAACTTTGAAGCGTTTCTACCCTTACGGTGATGTGCTCACTCACGTAATAGGCTATGTATCGCGCATCAATGACCGTGATATGCAGCGCTTGATGCGAGAAGAAAAAGACGCCAATTACCAAGCTACACGTGATATCGGTAAGTTGGGTATTGAGCGTTATTACGAAGATATGTTGCACGGTACAGCTGGCTACCAAGAAGTCGAAGTTAACAGTCGTGGACGAGTGATTCGTACCCTCAAATTTGTCCCTTCGGTTCCAGGCAAAGATATCGTACTTAACTTAGATATCAAGCTACAGCTATACGTACATAAGTTACTTGATGGCCGCCGTGGTTCAGCTATCGTTCTCGATCCGAAAGACAATGGCGTGTTAGCCATGGTATCGAGCCCAAGCTACGACCCAAACGCATTCGTGCATGGTATCTCGTCTAAAGGCTATAACGCGCTACTTCAAGACAAAAACCGCCCTTTGGTTAACCGTGCCACGCTAGGGATTTACCCACCAGCATCGACGATCAAACCCTTCATTGCTGTTGCTGCTCTGCAAGAAGGTGTTATTACACCAAACACTACGCGCAATGACCCAGGCTATTGGAAGATACCAAACTCAAAAACGAGACCATTCCGTGACTGGTTGCGTTGGGGACACGGTGTCGTGGATATAGAAAAAGCGATTGAAGAGTCGGTGGATACCTTCTTTTACCAAATTGCTTATGATCTCGGCATTGATCGCATATCCAAATGGATGATGATGTTCGGCTTTGGTGATTATACTGGCATCGATATCTACGAAGAAAGCAAAGCCAATATGCCAACTCGTGATTGGAAGATGGCCAGACACCGTGTGCCTTGGTATCAAGGTGATACTATTCCAGTTGGTATTGGACAGGGCTACTGGACTGCAACACCCATGCAGATTGCAAAAGCCACATCAGTTTTGGTCAATGAAGGTGAAGTAACCGCACCTCACCTACTTCGTTCAACCATTGATAACGGTCGTCCATTCGATGAACAAATCATGTCGGACATTGAAACTTACCCACCGCTAACCGGGGTTAAGAAGAAGTATTGGGATATCGCTCAGGAAGGTATGAGGCTGGCTAACCACGGTAAAAAAGGCACGGCAAGACGTTCATTCCAGAAAATGTCTTACCAAACCGCTGGTAAATCGGGTACCGCGCAGGTATTCGGCTTAAAAGAAGATGAAGAGTACAACGCGGATGAAATCGCAGAGCACTTACGCGATCACGCCCTCTTTACGGGTTACGCGCCTTTTGAAGATCCTGAAGCCGTCGTGACTATCGTTCTAGAGAACGCAGGTGGCGGTTCTTCTAACGGCGGCCCAGTAGTAAGAAGGATTTTAGACCATATTATCCTTGCAGAAGATTATCAAAGTGAGCCAATTAAATAATGAAACTTGATCCTTCAACTGGACGAAATAGAGCCCTATTCGAAAGGCTGCATATCGACCTGCCGCTATTGCTCGGCATTCTGGTTTTAATGGGCTTTGCCCTACTGATCATGTACAGCGCAAGCGGACAAAGCCTTGCGATGATGGATCGCCAGGCGATGCGCATGGCTCTGTCTTTAGGTGTGATGATCTTCCTAGCGCAAATCTCACCTCGCACTTATGAAACCTTGGCACCACTGCTATTTGTAGGTGGTGTCATCTTGCTATTGGGCGTGTTGTTCTTTGGTGAAGCCTCTAAAGGCGCCCAGCGTTGGTTAAACTTCGGCTTTGTTCGATTCCAACCGTCAGAGCTATTAAAGCTCGCGGTGCCTTTGATGCTGGCACGATTTATCGGTAAGCGCTCACTTCCACCAACATTCCAAACATTAGCGATCTCGCTAGTGATGGTGTTTGTACCGACGATTCTAATCGCAAAGCAGCCTGACCTAGGTACATCTATCCTTATCGCCGCATCAGGTATCTTCGTGATATTCCTGGCAGGTATCAGTTGGAAAATCATTGCTAGCGCGGCAATCGCGTTAGGGGCATTTATTCCAATCTTATGGTTCTTCTTGATGCGTGAATATCAAAAGGTACGTGTAAGAACCCTCTTTGATCCTGAATCAGATCCATTAGGTGCGGGTTACCACATCATTCAAAGTAAGATTGCGATAGGCTCTGGTGGTATTTCAGGAAAAGGTTGGCTGCAAGGCACTCAATCTCAACTAGAGTTTATTCCAGAGCGTCATACCGACTTCATTTTTGCGGTCATTGCCGAAGAGTGGGGCATGATTGGTATATTGTTCTTGCTTGCTATCTACTTGTTCATTATTGGACGTGGCTTAGTGCTTGCGAGCCAAGCTCAAACCGCATTCGGTCGAATGATGGGCGGCAGTATTGTACTGAGCTTCTTCGTTTATATTTTTGTAAACATTGGCATGGTAAGTGGCATTCTACCTGTGGTTGGTGTTCCTCTTCCTCTAGTCAGTTATGGCGGTACTTCAATGGTTACCCTCATGGCTGGTTTTGGTATTTTAATGTCGATACATACACACAGAAAAGCATTCTCAAAGGCGACCTAATCGATGTCTATTACAACGTTTCAAAACAAAGCATCCTTGGTTGAAGAGCTGCCAATCAAAAAAATAGTCTCTATCTTGGGGCTAGCGATTTTAATCAATGGTTGTTCTTCAAAGCAGCCAACAGGGCGCTACGATATTGATTCAGATATTGCACCAGACGCACCGATCTCAGTAGAGCATCTCGAGGATGCTCACCCTCAGTATGAACCTTATAGTTTAGGTGGTAATACGGATTACACTTTGCGTGGCGAAGACTACAAGATCGTAAAGAAAACCGAAGGTTTTACTGAGAAAGGCAAAGCCTCTTGGTACGGTAAGAAATTTCATGGCCACTTAACGTCGAACGGCGAGATCTACGACATGTATTCGATGTCTGCGGCGCACAAAACATTGCCAATTCCAAGCTATGTAAAAGTGACGAATACTGACAACAACAAAACGACAATTGTTCGTATCAATGACCGCGGCCCATTCCATGAAGGCCGAATCATTGACCTTAGTTATGCGGCAGCTTACAAGCTCGATGTGTTGAGAACCGGCACGGCAAATGTTGAGATTGAAGTCATTACTGTGGCTATGCCAACCGACGCAAATAAAAAGGCTGCTTTACCGCAATTTATTATTCAAGTCGCAACATCTCCACATGAAGATAGGACCGAAAAGTTAGCGAAAGATCTAGCCGAAAAGCTAGAAGTAGCAACGTTCTTGCAGCCAAATGATGACAAATACCGTCTGATGATTGGGCCATTTCATGACTATGCTCTGACTCAAGAGAAATTAGAACAAGTTAAGCTAATGGGTTACCCGTCAGCTTATATAAAAAAACACACCCTAACTCGCTAATTAATCTAACAGTTACTTCTGGTAATCAGCGCTCTGGTGTGACAGAGTGATTCTGTTAATATATGAATAGTTCACCAAATAATTGCATTCAAAATGATTAAATCTAATAAACTTGTTAAATCGATTTTTGCTACTTCTGTTGCTCTTTCTGCAACGATAGCTACATCGTCATTCGCCGCTCCTATTGTTGTTCCTGATGCACCTCAAATCGCCGCTAAAGGTTTTGTTCTGATGGATTACCATTCAGGCAAAGTACTAGCAGAGAAAGAGATGAATACTCAGCTTTCTCCAGCAAGTTTAACCAAGATGATGACGAGCTACGTGATCGGCCAAGAGCTCGACCGTGGCAACATCAACCTAAACGACGATGTTGTAATCAGTGAAAATGCTTGGGCTAAAAACTTCCCAGATTCATCTAAGATGTTCGTTGAAGTGGGCACTACGGTTAAAGTTGAAGAATTAAACCGCGGTATCATCATTCAATCAGGTAACGACGCATGTGTTGCTATGGCTGAACACATCGCTGGCTCTGAAGATGCATTCGTTGACCTAATGAACGCTTGGGCAAGCTCTATCGGCATGAAAGACACGCACTTTGCTAACGTGCACGGTCTAGACAACCCGAACCTATACTCAACGCCTTACGATATGGCGCTACTTGGTCAGGCGCTGATTCGCGACGTACCAGACGAGTACCGTATCTACTCAGAGAAGAAATTCACATACAACGGCATCACCCAATACAACCGTAACGGTCTGTTATGGGATAAGAGCATGAACGTTGATGGCATCAAAACGGGCCACACAAGCAATGCAGGTTACAGCCTAGTAAGCTCAGCGACAGAAGGCAAAATGCGCCTAGTGGCTGTAGTTATGGGCACCAAGAATGCGAATGCTCGTAAAACAGAAAGCAAAAAACTGCTTAGCTACGGCTTCCGCTTCTTTGAAACAGTGGCACCACACACAGCCGGTGAAACCTTCGTAGAAGAGAAGATCTGGATGGGTAGCAAGGACACAGTTGCACTGGGTGTCGACGAAGATACTTTCGTAACGCTACCTCGTGGTCAAGCTAAGAACCTGAAGGCAAGCTTCGTTCTTGAGAAAGAACTAGAAGCGCCAATCAGCAAAGGCGATGTGGTTGGTAAACTATTCTACCAAGTAGACGGTGAAGACGTTGCTGAATACCCACTACTAGCACTTGAAGATGTAGACCAAGGCAGCCTATTCAGCCGTCTATGGGACTACCTAGTTCTTCTGTTCAAGGGTTTATTCTAAACAAGCCAAAGGTTTGTTCTAGGTAAAACCTAAGCTTGTTGTATAGTTAACCTAATGAGTAAGTTCATGATTTACTCATTAGCGAACCAAAAGCCGCCATGTGCGGCTTTTGTTGATCTTGAGTTCGGCGATATTTACACGTAATATTCCGCATTATTACTCGTGTCTGTTGACCGAACACGCTTTTTATCGACATTTCGCCAATTTGCGAGAGTCTAGCCTTTTGGAGCTAATCATGAACATCAATTCTGATGCAAAACTAAAAGACCTCTTAGAGTTCCCTTGTTCATTCACTTACAAAGTAATGGGCCACGCTAAGCCAGAACTGACTGAGCTAGTACTAGAAGTGATCCAGCGTCATGCTCCTGGTGACTACAGCCCAACGCTAAAACCAAGTGCGAAAGGTAACTACCACTCTGTTTCTATCAATATTACTGCGACTTCAATTGAGCAAGTAGAAACTCTTTATAAAGAACTGGGCGAGATCGAAATCGTTCGTATGGTTCTGTAATCTCCGATTACACATGAAAAACAGCGGCTTATTGCCGCTGTTTTTGTTTAAAGCACCCTATCTAGCTCAAATTCATTCAACTTAATTTTCAATAAATACAAAGAAAGTTGAAAAACCTTGCAGTCCGTCTGTAGTTAGAATCATGTTTCGCGTTTATAATGCGTTCACTTTATTAATCCTTGAGGGAGTGCAGCTTTGCAAAATAAGCTAATCGTAAAAAAATTAGGCCGTCAGGATTACGAACCTGTATGGAAAGCCATGCATAAGTTCACAGACGAACGCACGGAAGAAGACGTAGACCAAGTTTGGTTGGTTGAACACAACCCTGTCTTCACTCAAGGACAAGCAGGCAAAGCTGAGCATGTATTAAATGCTGGTGATATCCCTGTAATACAAAGCGATCGCGGTGGCCAAGTGACTTATCACGGCCCAGGCCAATTAGTGGCTTACTTTCTGATTAACATCCGCCGCAAGAAATTCGGAGTACGTGATTTGGTTACTCATATAGAGAACCTCGTAATCAATACTCTGAAAGCTTACAATATAGATTCAGCTGCCCGACCTGACGCTCCTGGTGTTTATGTCGATGGCAAGAAAATCTGTTCACTCGGATTACGTATTCGACGTGGCTGCTCGTTCCACGGGCTAGCACTCAACGTCGATATGGACCTGTCTCCATTCCTACGTATTAACCCATGTGGTTACCAAGGTATGGAAATGGCGCAGGTAAGCCAACTCGGCGGACCAAGTGAACTAGAAAACGTTGAGCAACAGTTAATACAAGAGCTCGTAGAGCTACTCGGCTATGACCAAGTAGACATTCAAGCCACCAGTAACATTACAGCAGAAGCATAAAATCATGAGCAAACCAATCCAAATGGAAAAAGGCGTTAAATATCGTGACGCTGACAAAATGGCATTAATTCCCGTAAAGAATATGCCTGCTGAACAGAAAGAAGTTCTACGTAAGCCTGAATGGATGAAGATTAAACTTCCTTCAGACAGCCATCGTATTCAAGAAATCAAATCAGCAATGCGCAAAAACAACCTGCACTCAGTTTGTGAAGAAGCGTCTTGTCCTAACCTAGCCGAGTGTTTCAACCACGGTACGGCAACGTTTATGATTCTTGGCGCTATCTGTACTCGTCGCTGCCCGTTCTGTGATGTTGCCCATGGTCGTCCTGTTGCTCCTGAAGCTGAAGAGCCGAAGAAACTAGCTAAAACAATTCAAGACATGAAACTGAAGTACGTTGTAATCACTTCAGTTGACCGTGATGACTTGCGTGATGGCGGTGCTCAGCACTTTGCTGACTGTAACCGTGAGATTCGCGAACTCAACCCAAATATTCGTATCGAAACACTGGTTCCAGACTTCCGTGGTCGTATGGACGTTGCACTTGATCTAATGAAAGACAACCCGCCAGATGTTTTCAACCACAACCTAGAGACAGCGCCACGTCTATACCGTAAAGCGCGTCCAGGTGCGAATTACAAGTGGTCTCTTGATCTACTGAAGAAATTCAAAGAGCAGCACCCTGATATCCCAACAAAATCAGGTGTGATGATGGGTCTTGGTGAGACAAAAGAAGAGATCGTTCAAGTACTGAAAGACCTTCGTGAACATGGTGTGACTATGCTGACACTAGGCCAATACCTAGCACCAAGCCGTCACCACTTACCAGTAGAACGCTACGTGCCGCCTTCTGAGTTCGATGAGCTGAAAGAGATTGCTCTAGAGCTAGGCTTTACTCACGCAGCGTGTGGCCCGTTTGTACGTTCTTCTTACCATGCGGACTTGCAAGCTCAAGGTATGGAAATTAAGTAATCACGATTGCTTAACGAACAATGCAAAGGCGCTGAATATTATGTTCAGCGCCTTTTTTCTATCTTGTTCGTGCCGCTATAGCTTTATATTTCGTGCCACTAAGCTTTATATAAAAACAACAAAGCCACTCTTTATGAGTGGCTTTGTGCTTAATATTTCAAGTTCAGAGGAGGTAATTTCAAAAAGCCCAGATAGGGTTCTGCATTAACCGAAAGATGCCCAGATAACCGTTGCTACCAAAATTGGGCACACAAACTTCACATACATTGGCCAAACCTTACCAAACCAACCAAGTTGAAAATCAGGACTGCCTTGTTCAAGCTCTTTCACTTTTGAAGCTCGGCTCCATACCCAACCACCAAACACACAGAACATCAGTGCAGCGACTGGTTGAAGATACTGAGTTGCAATCATCGCTACCATGCCAAACATCGCAGCAAAGTTGTAAACAATCACCACACTAAACAGCGCGATAGCACCACCAATCACCCAGCTTGTTGGCGTTCGTCTAGTATTGAAACGCTCACTCACTAGCGCAACCGGGCCTTCAAGCATCGAAATCGAAGAAGTCAGTGCAGCAATCGTTAGTAGTAAAAAGAACACAATCGCAAAGATCTGTCCAAGCACACCTAAACTATCAAACATCAACGGCAAAACCGTGAATACTAGAGTGTCAGAGCTTAATAGTGAGCCGTCTTCAGCGTAGATTTGAACGCCTTTTTGCATCGCAACAAACATTGCTGGCATCACCACTAATCCAGCAATAAAAGCGACAGCAGTATCCACCAGAGTTACGTTCATCGCCATTTTTGGTAGGTTCTCTTTCTTGCTTAAGTAAGAGCCATAAACCAACATCGAGCAACCGCCAATAGTGAGTGAGAAGAACCCCTGTCCCATTGCCGCCAGAATCAGTTTTCTATCCCACACTTTCTCAAAGTCTGGAATAAGGTAATGTTTTAGGCCTTCCATCGCGCCAGATTGCGTCATGATGTAAACAAACAATAAGCCAAATAAAACAAACAGCGCAGGCATCAAACGAGTCGACCATTTCTCGATGCCTTGCTTAACACCGCCCTGCACAATCAAGATAGTCAGTACATAGAACACGACGGTACCAAATACGTTGCGCTCAACACTGAAGCCCTTAAACCAATCAGCAATCGCTTCTAGGCCGATAAGATCCGCGACCGCACCAATTAGGAAACAGATCAACCAGCCACCAACAATACTGTAAAACGCCAACACTGCGCTTGGTACACTCAGTCCAACCCAACCGACAAACTCACCGACTTTCTTACCCAAAGGGTTTGTCGTCAAAGATCGCATGCTATCAACTGGGTTTGCTTGGCCGTGACGGCCTATAGCCATCTCAACCACCAACATAGGGAAAGCAACCACGAAGATCATGATCAAATAGACTAAAAGGAAAGCGCCACCACCGTTGCTAGCAACTTGAGTCGGGAAACCCCAAATATTACCCAAGCCAACCGCTGCACCAGCCGCTGCTAAAATAAAACCTAAACGAGAGCTAAAGTGCTCTCTTGAAGAGGAAGATTGTTGGTCCATATCGCCCGCATTAAAAATCAGTGAACTAGTTGAGAAGTACAGTAATAAAAAGCAATGATAGGCACAACCAATAAATGAACAATTCTCTGATTTTTACAATCAATGCGCTATTTAGAACAACAAAATTAACAAAAAACCAGTCTTATCGTTCAATTATAAGCAACAAAGCGAAGCAGTAGGCTTAAGAAGGAAATGGATTGAATTGAGATAAATACTCGCCGTGTGGTTCCATTTATACAAACAAAAAGAGCACCGACCGGTGCTCTTACTATTCATCACTAGACTCGAATTAAATTGTGAAGACTTGGTAATCTTTTAAGTTCGGAATGATTTCATGCAGTTCTTGCTCTTGTTCTGCCATCTCATCAAGTGAATCACAGAACTCATTCGCTTCCTCCTGTACTTGTTGAGAGTGTTCTTTCATTCGCTCTTCAACTTTCAGCTTTAATTCAGCCATACTGTCAGCCAGTTCAGTCAGGTTTAGGCCACCGTCTTGTTTCATTTTTTCTGACATCGCATTAAAAGCGCTAGAGATAAATTCTTGGTTAAAGATTTCTTTCGCCTTCTCGAAATATTCAGACCAGCCATTGGCCATCGAATCAAAGCTTTCTGCAGGCAACACTAATTCGCCATCTTTGTAATAACGCGCTTCCAGTTCTGCAAAGTAGGTTTTCATTGATTCTTTTACATTATCAAATGACTCAGGTGAATCCAGGCTAGCCGCGATATCATCAATCACGTCATTGGCTAACGCTAAGCTATCGTTGGCCATTTGTTTCGCTCGAGGTAAGTACTCACTCATGTTTTCGCGATATTTCTCAATCGCCGCTTGTTGGTCGGCATCAAGCTCAACCTTCTCACCATGAATATAGAGGTCGTTGTTATCATCAAAAACGGCCGTATCACCATTCACTTGATGGATTTCGACTTTTTGGTCATCAATTCGTAGTTCATTCTTCAAATCAACTCGACACTGAGCAGCAAACGTTGGCAAGCTCACAACAGCGATAACCGCTGTTAGTGATGCAATTAATACATTGTTTTTCATAACATCCTCTCATCAATCTGACAGATTACTATACCCTTGGTATATGCTCCTTTGTCAGAGAAACGTTTTATATCTATTAGTCAGTTAGTTAGTCGATAGAGATAACTTCGTAGCAAAACTGTTTATCTGCGACCTTAAACTCAATCTCATCACCAACTTCTTTACCCATTAGAGCCTGGCCAAAAGGTGCATTTGCCGTCACAATGGCAATCTCATTCTCATTCCACGTGACAGAAAGTCCGCCGACTCTCGGCCCCATAAAGAAATGTTTATATTGATCATGCTCGTCAATGACCACAACGTAACTGCTCACCGTAACCTTCTCACTATCACGCAACACTAAGTTACGATAACACTGAATATCGTCTTCACACTCTTGTACCCTCACCGCTTGACCATGGGCGAGATACGAAGCTTCTAATGCCAATGTATCGTACTTATGTTCAGGCACAGTCTCTTCATCGGTCGCAGCATCAATCGCACGCTGAGTCGCAGATTGTGCGATACGTAATCGGGATTCGAGTTGCTCTATGATTATTTGGCGAAGCTCAGACTTATTCATACTATTGGGGTGCTTTTCTATAGGAGCTACAGAATAGAATTAGGTACAATCAGGTGCAAGACATTTGATTCATCAAGCGACGCTATCATGAATAGGCGCCCGCTTTAGCATCAATACGACACTTAATAACTCAGGTAGAACATAAATGATTGAGCAGAAGCTAAAACAAGTATTCGGATTCGACTCACTGCGCAATGGGCAAAAGCAAGTCATTGATAACGTTCTATCTGGTCACTCGACTGCCGCGATATTCCCGACAGGCTCAGGTAAATCGCTGTGCTATCAATTACCAGCATTAGAGTTACCGCACTTAACCTTGGTGATATCGCCACTGTTAGCCTTGATGAAAGACCAACTCGCTTTCCTGCACAGTAAAGGCATTAGCGCAGCGGCAATCGAATCAAGCCAAGACCGACAAACCACACAACAGGTTATGCAGTCAGTGCGTAACGGTGACACCAAGATCCTCATGATCTCCGTCGAGCGCTTGAAGAACGAACGCTTTCGTCAGTTTATCTCCCAAGTGTCGATCTCACTGCTTGTGGTCGATGAAGCGCACTGTATTTCAGAATGGGGACACAACTTCAGACCCGACTACCTGAAGCTTCCTCAATACCAAAAACAGCTCAATATTCCTCAGGTTCTACTACTGACAGCCACTGCGACTACAGCGGTTATCCAAGATATGAAGTCAAAGTTTGAAATTGATGAGGAGCGCGTTGTGGTTACGGGTTTCTATCGTCAAAATCTCGATCTGTCGATTCAACCTTGTGAACAAACCAGTAAGCTAGAAACCTTGTGCAATGTGGTTAACCAAGCTTCTCTCGCTCCGACTATTGTTTATGTCACCCTTCAACAAACGGCAGAGATGGTGGCTCAGCAGCTTCGCAATGCTGGCGTTAATGCAGTGGCTTACCATGCGGGTCTTAAGCCTGAAAATAGAGATGCTATTCAACACCAATTCATGAATGATGACGTGAGCTGTATCGTCGCAACTATCGCGTTTGGTATGGGCGTGGATAAGTCCAACATTCGCCGAGTGATTCACTTTGACTTACCAAAATCGATCGAAAACTACTCACAAGAGATCGGCAGAGCTGGTCGAGATGGGCAAGCGTCTGAATGTATTTTACTGGCTAACAAACACGGTTTAAGTACACTCGAGAACTTCGTTTTTGGTGATACGCCAGACAACATATCGATCCAAGCGGTATTAAAAGAGATCTACGAAAATCAAAACATTGGCGCTTCTGGCTCGAATCAATGGGAGATCATGCTTAATCAACTATCACGTGAATCCAACATTCGTCAGTTACCGCTAAAAACACTACTGGTGTATCTCGAAATTGAAGGTGTGATTGAGCCCAAGTACAGCTACTTCGCAGACTACAAATTTAAGTTCATTCGTCCGAAACAGCAGATCACAGAGCAATTTCAAAGTGAACGTCGTCAATTTGTCGAAGCGATTTTCCAATGCTCTCCTCAAGCAAGAGTGTGGTGCCAAGTCGACTTCGATGCGCTTTGGACACACTTCCAAGCCGATCGTCAGCGTGTGATTGCGGCTATCGACTACTTCAATGAACAAGGTTGGATTGAACTAGAAAGCAAGCAGATCACCGATGTCTACGCGATCCACAATACTTCTGAAGATATGATGCAACTGTCAGAGCGTCTAACTGAGTTGTTTAAAGCAAAAGAAAACAGCGAGATAAACCGCCTTAACCAAATGCTGAATTTCTTTGAGGCGGATACTTGCCTAAGCTCACGCCTTGCGAGTTATTTTGCCGATGATAAAGCACCAACAAACTGCGGTCACTGCTCTGTATGTCGAGGAGAAGTGGCAATCTTACCAACCGTTGATGTTGAACCTATCGATGATGAGACGGTGATGACATGGATACATGAGTTTATTTCGGCTAGCCAACAACTGATTACCGACGAGGCAATTACTCGCTTCTTATGTGGAATCGCCACCCCGCTTTCAACCAAACTCAAAGCCAGTAAAATGGTCGGTTACGGCAAGCTAGAGCAGCAACCGTTCAGTGATACCTTAGCGCGAGTAAAACAACTTCCTAGGTAATTCTTACTTATAAAAAACCGACTAGGCTATGAAGCGTAGTCGGTATTCATCTCACTCATTATCTTTAAAAGAAGCTCAACTGACGCATTTGGTCTTTAGGTTGCAGCATTACGCTTAAACCAAGCAGGCGTATTTCTCGCCCCTGTTGTCTTTTCAGTATTTCACTAAGCAGCTCTTTGAAGTGTTCACGATCGAGAGAGGCATGGATGTGTTCAATCGTGGTTTGTTGAAAGTCGGCGAACTTGAGCTTAATGCCCTGCTTGATGATCGCTTTGCTTGGGCTAGCCTTTTCTAAGCGAGTCTCGAGTTCAGGAAATAGCTTATCTTCGATTACCTGCCAACATTCTGCGTAGCTTGAAATGTTTTGGGTAAAGGTGCGCTCTACACCTACCGATTTTCGCTCGCGCTCGATGATAACTTCTCGATCATCAATGCCATGACTGCGCTTCCAGAGTGATGCACCTTGACGGCCAAACTTGAGTAGCAGGTCTCGATAGTCAGACTCTTTGATATCCTTACAAGTAAAGAAACCCGCTTGGTGCAGCTTTTCTATGCTCACTTTGCCGACACCGGGAATCTTTTCAAGTGGTAGCTCATCGATCACTGATTGCACGTCTTGTGGAGGGATAACAAACTGACCATTGGGCTTATTCAGATCTGAGGCCACTTTCGCCAAGAATTTAATCGGTGCAATTCCTGCAGAAGCTGTCAGGTTCAGTTCGTTCCAAATATCACGGCGAATAGACTCGGCAATAAGTGTTGCTGAACCGTGACACCGCTTAGAATCGGTGACATCAAGGAAAGCTTCATCCAAGGAAAGTGGTTCAATGATTGATGTGTATCGAGAGAAGATTTCACGGATCTTTTTAGATATCTCGACATAGACCGACATTCTTCCCGGCACAACCAATAGATTAGGACAAAGCTGTAGGGCCTTTCCGGTAGGCATTGCAGAGCGAACACCAAACTTGCGGGCTTCATAATTACAGGTGCTCAAAACGCCGCGTTGCTTTTCATGCCCACCAACAGCTAACGGGCGATTTCGGTAAGCAGGGTTATCACGCATTTCTACAGCCGCGTAAAAACAATCCATATCGACATGGATTATTTTTCTGACTTTCTCTTGGTCCGAGCTGCACATTTGGAAATAACTCAACCTTACAACTGTATCTATGAACAGTATAATCAATTATTCTCAGATTTAAAATGATCTGGAGTCCAGCTAAAGAGGTTTCTCTTCAATAGCCATGAGCTCTTCTGATACTATTGTTAACGAGTATTTAGTCTATAAGTAGGGATAGCTTTTGAGTGAAAAAATACTAGTGGTAGAGGATAGTCGCGCATTCAGAAACTATCTTTACCAACAATTTAAGAACGATGGCTATGAAGTTGCGTTGGCGGAATCTGTAGAAGAAGCCAAAGCGATCTTAGAGCAAGAAACGGATTTCTTGTGTGCAGTCCTCGACTACTGTTTACCTGACGGCCAAGACGGCGAGATCATTGATCTCGTCTTAGGCTATCAACAGAAAATCATTGTCCTGACCGGGATGTTCGACAATCAACTGCGAGAGCAAGTCCTAGCCAAAGGCGTTATCGATTACATACTTAAAGACAGTATGTCATCAGTAAGCTACCTACTTCCCCTGGTTCAAAGAATTTCGAATAATCGCCATCACAAAGCATTGGTTGTCGATGATTCAGCGGTCGTTCGCCGTTACATAGCTCAACTTCTAGAACACCAATATATCCAAACTATCCAAGCCGAAGATGGCGAACAAGCATTAAAGCTCCTTCATAACGATCCCGATATTACGTTCGTTGTTACAGACCATGATATGCCGAAGAAAGACGGTATAGCGATGATCCGTGAGATACGACGCGATCACGACAGAAACCAGTTGGCTATTCTAGGGTTATCAGGCAGCGATGATCGCACCATGACAGCTCGATTCCTTAAAGCGGGGGCTAACGACTTCCTTTACAAGCCTTTTAACCAAGAAGAATTTTTTTGCCGTATCCATCAACTGCTTGATATGAAAGAAGCGGCCAACGAGCTATTTCGACATGCCAACGAGGATGCTCTTACTGGCTTATGGAACCGTCGTTACCTGTTCAATCAAACATGTAAAGGTTGTGAGCAGCGCAGTATAGCCATGATGGATATCGACTTCTTCAAGAAAGTGAACGACACCTACGGTCACGATGGTGGTGATGCAGTCCTCGTGGAAGTCGGCAAGATCATCAAAGACCATTTTAAAGATGATGTTGCTGTACGCTTCGGTGGCGAAGAATTTTGTATTCAGTCGTGTGGTTCGTTTGAGAGCTTTGTTGACAACTTAGAGTCCATGAGAGAAGCCATTGAAAGCCATGTTGTTGAGCATGACTCTCAAAGAATCAAGGTCAGTATCAGTATCGGCGTAACCGATTTAGACGCGAAGCTAGATGAGCAGATCAAAGCCGCTGATGAGCTTCTTTATACGGCAAAAGAGCAAGGTAGAAACCAACTAGTGTTTGCGCGTAACAGCATGCAAATCGAACAATAGTCATTCGCCTCTGTTTCCATTTTTGGTATACCAAGATTAATTGCTAGACCTCAAAACTAAAAAAGCTCAAGACGATAATCTTGAGCTTTTCAATTTGAGGGCATAGATAACTCTATCCCCTATGACTGTCACCAATTAAGCGATACGGTCTTTACTCCAAGCCGCTTCTTTTTGTTGACGCTCAGCCAGCTTCTCTTCACGGTAAGCTTCACGTGCTTCACGCTTCTTACGCGCGTCACAAGGTTCAGGGCAGTTACATACTTTATCAATACCAACAGCACCCAAACCGCCACAGCTACCTTTCACAACTTTCTTTTGGATAATGTAGCCAATTGACATCGCTGCGATTACTGCAAGAAAAACACCAAATGTAATCAGAAATGTATTCATAATTATCTCGCTTACCTTATTTACCTAAGTATGGCTTAAATGCTTCAGAAGCAATTTCTTTAAAGCCATCTGCTGTTTTTACCACCATGAACACTGGGATGTTATGTTGGTTTGCGACTTCCATTCCTTTTTCCTCACCTAAGACCATAAGGCCCGTAGATAAGCCGTCTGCAGTCATTGAAGACGGGTTTAAAACAGTCACAGAAACCACTTTATGGTGAAGAGGCTTTCCTGTTTCAGGGTTGATGATGTGTGAGTAACGAACACCATCACGTTCAAAATAGTTACGGTAATCACCAGAGGTTGCGATAGCCATATCACCCGGCTCGATGATCTCTTGGATATTACGCTCATCAACGCTTGGTTTCTCAATCGCGATACGCCAGCCCACGTTCTCACGGTTTAAACCTTTCAGACGAATTTCGCCACCGACTTCAACCATGTAGTTGTGAATACCGATAGAATCAAGGTAGTCAGCGACGACGTCAACACCCCAACCTTTTGCAATCGTGGATAGATCGACATACAGGTTAGGTAGGTCTTTCTTCAACATGTTGCCTTCAACACTAAGATGATGGATACCAATCTTAGCCTTGCGAGCCGCCAGCTCTTCATCTGATGGCACAACTTCAGGACGAGCTTCAGGACCAAAACCCCATAAGTTAACTAACGGACCAACCGTTACATCCAGAGCTCCTTCAGTAAGACCGTTCAAACGAATCGCTTCTTTCACAACCGTCGCTGTTTGCTCAGATACTTCGAACGCATCCGCACCTTTATGCTGGTTGAAACGGCTTAATTCGGAATCTTCACGGTAAGTCGACATCTGGTCGTTTACTTCTTCAAGTAGACGATCGATCTCTGTATGAACTTCATTAGACTCAGGAAATTCATCACCATTGATGTATTTAATATTGTAACTCGTGCCCATCGTTGGGCCACTCAAATGCACTTGCTCTCTTGACTGCTCACAGCCCGCAAGAAAAATCAAAGAAGTTAATGCAACAAGCCAAATTCTCACTTGCTTACTCCTGTCTAATGTTGAGGATTTATATAAGGAAAAATAAGAGTAAAAAATAGGTATTTTGAATGCCTTACTCTTTCTTATATAAGCCAGTATGTTGTCAAAAGCTGTCTTAGAAAAACAAATGGCTGACTCGTAGGAGTCAGCCATAATATCAATCACTTAAGTGGATTAACCACCGAAGTCATCTAGTAGGATGTTTTCATCTTCTACACCAAGATCTTTCAGCATGCCGATAACAGCAGCGTTCATCATCGGTGGACCACACATGTAGTACTCACAATCTTCAGGAGCTTCGTGATCCTTCAGGTAGTTTTCGTACAGTACATTGTGGATGAAACCAGTGTAACCGTCCCAGTTGTCCTCTGGTTGAGGATCAGACAGTGCACAGTGCCACACGAAGTTTTCGTTTGCAGCCGCTAGGCCATCGAAATCTTCAATGTAGAACATCTCACGCTTAGAACGTGCGCCATACCAGTAAGACATCTTACGAGTAGACTTAAGACGCTTAAGTTGGTCGAAGATATGAGAACGCATAGGCGCCATACCTGCACCACCACCGATGAATACCATTTCATTGTCTGTGTCTTTAGCAAAGAACTCACCAAATGGACCAGAAATAGTACACTTGTCGCCTTCTTTAAGAGACCAGATGTATGAAGACATCACACCAGGAGCAACATCAGGGTTGTTTGGCGGCGGAGTCGCGATACGAACGTTCAACTTGATGATGCCTTTCTCTTCTGGGTATGAAGCCATTGAGTAAGCACGGATTGAATGTTCTTTAACGATAGACTCGTAACGGAATAGGTTGAACTTATCCCAGTCACCACGGTATTCCTCAGGAATATCGTAATCTGCGTATTTCACGTGATGTGGTTCAGCTTCAATCTGAATGTAACCACCCGCGCGGAACGGTACTTCTTCACCTTCAGGGATTGCTAGCGCAAGTTCTTTGATGAAAGTAGCTTCGTTGTTATTCGAGATAACAGTACATTCCCACTTTTTAACACCAAAGATATCTTCGTCTAGTTCAATCTCCATGTCAGTTTTCATAGCAACTTGACATGCAAGACGTTCGCCTTCGCGAGCTTCACCTTTTGTGATGTGATCAAGTTCAGTAGGTAAGATGTCGCCACCACCAGACTTAACTTTTACACGACACTGACCACAAGAGCCACCGCCACCACAAGCAGAAGATACGAAGATACCAGCGCCAGCCAGGGCACCAAGTAGCTTGCTACCAGGTTGAGTAACGATCGCCTTTTCAGGGTCGCCGTTTACTGAAATAGTGATGTCACCTGATGGTACTAACTTAGACTTAGCGAAAAGAATCACTAGTACTAGAGCCAGTACAATAATGGTAAACATCGCTACGCCAAGAATAATACTAAACATTTGTTATTCCTTATTACTGGGTGCTTACCCTACAGTTGAACACCAGAGAAAGACATAAAGCCTAACGCCATCAGACCAACAGTAATGAACGTGATACCAAGGCCACGAAGACCTGGAGGTACGTCAGAGTACTTCATCTTCTCACGGATACCCGCAAGAGCAACGATAGCTAACATCCAACCCACACCAGAACCAAAGCCGTAAACAACAGATTCAGCAAAGTTGTAGTCACGAGTTACCATGAAAGATACACCACCAAAGATTGCACAGTTAACTGTGATCAGTGGAAGGAAGATACCTAGTGCGTTGTACAAAGGTGGGAAGAAACGGTCTAGAACCATCTCTAGGATTTGTACAAGTGCCGCGATAACACCGATGAATGCGATGAAGTTAAGGAAACTTAAATCGACACCTTCAACAAGCGCGTTTTCTTTCAGGATGTGTGTGTAAACAAGGTTGTTTACAGGAACAGCGATTGTAAGTACTACAACTACCGCAACACCAAGACCAAAAGAAGTTTTAACTTTCTTAGATACCGCTAGGAATGTACACATACCTAGGAAGAAAGAAAGCGCCATGTTTTCGATGAAAATCGATTTAACTAGCAGACTAATATAATGTTCCATGACTACCTTACCCCTTCGCTTCTACTTGTTCTGGTTTGAACACACGAATTGCCCAAATCAAGAAACCAATTAGGAAGAATGCAGAAGGTGCTAGAAGCATCAAGCCGTTTGGCTGATACCAACCACCGTTGCTCACTAGAGGTAGTACTTCCATACCAAATAGTTTGCCAGAGCCTAGAAGCTCACGGAAGAAACCAACAGTGATAAGAACGAAACCGTAACCAAGACCGTTACCAAGACCATCGATTAGAGATGGGATTGGCGCAGACTTCATTGCGAATGCTTCAGCACGACCCATTACAATACAGTTAGTAATGATTAGGCCTACGAATACAGATAGCTGCTTAGAGATATCGTATAGGTATGCTTTAAGCACTTGGTCTACCACGATTACTAGTGATGCGATAATTGCCATCTGAACGATGATACGCACACTGTTAGGAATGTGGTTACGGATCAAAGAAACGAAGAAGTTAGACAGAGCAGTAACGAACATTACCGCGATAGTCATAACAAATGCTGTTTCTAGCTTAGTGGTTACCGCAAGAGCAGAACACACACCAAGAACCTGTAGCGCGATTGGGTTGTTGTCCAACACCGGCGCTAAGATGCTCTTTTTAATTTCTTTTGCACTAGACATTAGTTCAGACCTCCGTCACGAACTTTTGCTAGGAACGGACCAAAGCCCATATCACCTAACCAGAAGTCAAATGTATGTTGAACACCAACGCTAGTCAGTGTTGCACCAGAAAGGCCATCTACACCGTGCTCAGAACCTTGAGGAGCGCCACCTTTAACAACCTGAATAGCAGGTTTGTGGTTTTCGTCGAATAATTTCTTACCAACGAATTGAGCGCGCCAAGATGGGTTCTCAACTTCACCACCAAGTCCAGGAGTTTCACCTTGCTCGTAGTAAGTGATACCAGAAACTGTGTTGCCATCAGTTTCTACCGCAACGAATGCGTACATCATTGACCATAGACCGTTACCGTGAACAGGGATGATAACTTTAGAAGTTTCAGCGCCATCTTTCACAAGGTATACAGTACCCGTGTTAGCACGACGAAGGATCTTAGCGATGTCATCTTCAGCTGAAAGCTTGATTGACTGAGCTGGATCTTTTGCCGCTTTACGTTGGTCGTATGCAGCAGCATCGCCGTCAACGAAATCGCCAGTAGCGAAATCAACTAGACGAGGTTCAATGTTCTCTGCGTACAGTTCAGGGATATTACCCGCAAGTTCAATGCCCGCAACTTCAAGGATCTTAGTTTGCTGATCTAGAACCGCGTTAGCTTGTTGCTTAGGTTTAAGAACAACTGCAGCTGTTGAAACGATGATTGAGCACACTAGGCTCAATGCGATAACAACAAACAGCGTCTTTTTAATGCTATCGTTATTACTTGCCATAGCGCGCTAGTCTCCGCTTAATGTTCTTCTCGATTACAACGTGGTCAAACAGAGGAGCAAATAGGTTTGCGAATAGAATCGCAAGCATCATGCCTTCTGGGTATGCAGGGTTAACTACACGAATCATTACACACATTGCGCCGATTAGGATGCCGTACCACCACTTACCACCATTGGTAAATGACGCTGATACAGGGTCTGTTGCCATGAAGAACATACCAAATGCGAAGCCACCTAGAACTAGGTGCCAGTGCCAAGGCATGCTGAACATTGCGTTAGTGTCAGAACCGATCACATTAAACAATGTTGATACAGCAATCATACCGATCATAACACCAGCAATGATGCGCCATGAAGCAATGCCCATGTATACGATCATTGCAGCACCGATCATAAGTGCAAGCGTTGATACTTCACCGATAGAACCTGGAATGTTACCAATGAATGCGTCCATCCAAGTGATCGTCTCACCAGATACCGTGTTCATTAGCGCGCTACCACCGCCTTGAGCCCATTGGCTAAGCGCTGTTGCACCAGAGAAACCATCAGCTGCAGTCCAAACTACGTCACCAGAAATCTGAGCAGGGTATGCAAAGAATAGGAACGCACGGCCAGCAAGTGCAGGGTTTAGGAAGTTACGACCCGTACCACCAAAAATCTCTTTAGCAACAACAACACCGAAGGTAATACCTAGTGCAGCTTGCCATAGAGGAAGTGTTGGCGGAACAATAAGCGCGAACAAGATAGAAGTAACAAAGAAACCTTCGTTAACTTCGTGCTTACGCACCATACAGAACAGTACTTCCCAGAAACCACCAACGATAAAGACCGTCGCGTAGATAGGTAAGAAGTAAGTCGCACCCAAGAGCATCTTACTGCCCCAACCTGCATCGGCTCCTAAGGAGGCTCCAAGCATTTCGGTTAGCCAGTAGTGCCAGTTACCATCAATGATAGAAACTAGTTCTGCACCTGAATACATGTGGTTTAGTGCTGCAATAGCTTGACCACCTGCGTTGTACATACCCCAGAACATTGCTGGGAATACCGCAAGCCAAACCATGATCATGATACGTTTTAAGTCAACGCTATCACGGACATGCGAGCTTTTCTTTGTAACTGTACCTGGTGTGTAGAAAAGTGTTGCTGCAGCTTCGTAAAGCGCAAACCACGTTTCGTGTTTACCACCTGGTTCAAAATGATGCTCGATGTCTTCAATAAACTTTTTAAGGCCCATGAAAATTACCCTTCCTTCACAATTGTATCTAGGCATTCACGAAGTAACTGACCGTACTCGTACTTACCAGGACATACAAAGGTACACAGTGCTAAATCTTCTTCATCTAGCTCTAGCGCACCAAGTGCTTGTGCACTATCAACGTCGCCAGCACATAGATCGCGAAGCAGCAAAGTAGGCTCCATATCTAATGGCATTACTTTCTCGTAGTTACCAATTGGAACCATAGAGCGATCACTACCGTTTGTTGTCGTTGTCATGTTGAACAACTGACCTTTAAACACGTGACCAAGGAATGAACGAGTAACAGAGAACTTGTTCTTACCAGGCATAGCCCAGCCAAATAGCTCTTTATCACGACCTTCACGAAGAACCGAGACCTGTTGATGGTAACGGCCAAGGTAAGCATGTGGACCTGAAGCGTGAACACCAGATAATACTGAACCTGAGATCAGGCGAACTTCACCTGGCATCAACTCGCTGTCCGTCAACTCTTCAAGGCTAGCACCAATTTGAGTACGAACTAGGCGTGGGTTATTAACTACTGGACCAGCCAGAGAAACAACACGCTCAGAGTAAATCTCACCAGTAAGGAACAACTTACCGAATGCGATAACGTCTTGGTAGTTAATGCTCCACGCTACATTTTGTGCATTTACCGGGTATAGGTAATGCATATGCGTGCCTGCAAGACCTGCAGGGTGTGGGCCATCAAAAACATGTTCTTCAACGTTAGACTGAGCTGAACGAGGTAAGCTAGTACCTTTTTTACAAACGTACACTTTACCGTTAGTCAGAGTTGAAAGAAGATCTAAACCAGCAACGAAAGCATCAGACTGCTCGTTAATGATTAATTCTGGCTCAGCTGCTAGCGGATTAGTATCCATAGCAGTAACGAAAATAGCCTGAGTTTCAGAATCAACTGCTGGAACCTTGCTGAACGGACGAGTTCGCAAAGCGGTCCATGCGCCAGACTCAACTAACTGAGCTTTAACCGTTTCACGGTCAAGACTTGCTAGTTGGTTAGCTTCATAGCTATTGAACGTGATTTGCTCATTGCCTGCTACTTCAATCACTACTGATTGAAGAACACGCTTAGCACCACGGTTCACTTCAATAACTTTACCGCTTGCTGGAGAAGTAAATACAACACCTGGGTTCTTTTTATCTGCAAAAAGAACTTGGCCTTTCTTCACTTCATCACCAACGCGAGCATGCATCGTAGGACGCATACCAACGTACTCTTCGCCAAGCAAGGCGACTTTAGTGATGGACTTACCATCATTAATCACCTGGGATGGAGTTCCTGCGATAGGAAGATCCAAACCCTTCTTTATTGTAATCATACGCACTTGCACTACTTTATCGGGAAAAAGATTCTTTTAATTGCGTAAATTCAGGACGTTTTAAAATCGCCCTTAGACACGACATTACAGTGTCCGGTTTTGGTAAATTTGAGATACCAAAATCGCAACATTACATTAATAAACTCATCACAAATATTATGTGAGATTTATCAGGTGCCGTATTCTAGCATTTTTTGACAACTTGATGCCATGACCAATAACTTGAATACCGCGTTTATTTGGTGAGATTTGAAGCATATGGACTCTCAAATATGTATAAATTTGACGAGCCGCACAGATAGATTGGCTTTTGAATCGTGTTTTAAACAAGAGATTAATACTCTGTCACAAACTAATATTTTACGAGTTATGTTGAAACACTGTTAATAAAAACATTACTCATTGTAGGTATTTTTAGTCGTTCAAATTGCCATCAGTTTGAGTGATATAACAACGAAAAACACATAGGTTTGGCGACAAAAAAGGCGGCATCACCACCTTTTGTCAATATGCTCGCTGTGTTACTTGCCACCACCCATACACATAGGGCTGTCTGGCACGTTATCGAGCTGCTTCATCCATTCATCTTTTGTATAAGTGTGAATGGACAGTGCGTGAATATTATTCGCTAGCTCTTCTGAAAGAGCTTTATTTACCGCTCGATGACGAGCAATAAGACGCAAACCTTCAAACACATCACTGACAACAATCACTTTAAAATGACTCTCAGAACCGGCCGGAACATTGTGCATATAGCTCTCATTGACCACGTTTAAATGACTTGGTGAAAACTCATTGTGCAATTTTGTTTCGATAACTTCTTGGATCATTGTGATTCCTTAATAACGTATTGGCATTATCCGTGGGCTGAGTATAAACCCTAACAGGTCGAGTGTCTGAGTATTTCATAGCGAATGGCATAGGTTTGGTTGAGTTTTTTCTATCTTGTTCAGCCTGCATTTGAGACAATATCTTTGTTATTTCTTACATAAGTATCTCAAGCAATGAAAACCGAACTTACCCTTCACGACAGAACTTTGACCTTACATCGTTTCCCGAAACGTTCAAATGAAACCCTTCAAGCTTGGGATGCGGGCGACGAATACATTATTAGCCATGTTGAAGAGGTGAACCTTGAACCTGGTAAACACATCCTGATCATGAACGACAGCTTCGGTGCCCTATCGACTTGGTTCTCGAAAGATCATGATGTCACTATGATGAGCGACTCATTTATCTCTCACCGTGGTGCCTTGAAAAACTTGCAGCGCAATCAAAGTAACCGAGTGAACTTCTTGAACACGATGGATGATATCCCACACGGTATCGATCTTGTGATCATGCAGCTGCCAAAAACAAATCGTCACCTAATCTGGCAATTGAGCCAGCTACGCCAAGCATTGCCTGAAGGCTGCCAAGTGATCGGCGTCAACAAGGTAAAAGAGATTCACACCTCTACGCTTAACCTGTTCGAAAAATACCTAGGCGAAACCAAAACATCACTAGCGAAGAAAAAACACCGCTTAGTCTTCTCATCTCCAAACTGCCAGCCAATTCAAACGGTAGAGCCTTTTGTTGAATGGGATGTAGACGGTGAAGATATCCGCCTGAAAAATTTACCAAATGTTTACTCAGGGGAAGCACTCGATCAAGGCGCTCGCTATATGCTAGAGCACATCCCTCAAGATCCTGAGCTACGTCATATCATCGATCTTGGTTGTGGCAACGGTGTATTGAGTGTAAAAGCAGGGCAATTGAACCCACAAGCCCGTATCACCTGTGTGGATGAAAGCTTTATGGCGGTGGAATCGGCGCGCCAAAACGTCAAAGATAACCTTGGTGAAGAAGGCAACTTCCAGTTCATCGCCAACAACTGTTTAGATGGCTTCAAGAAAAACAGCACCTACTTAGTGATGTGTAATCCTCCATTCCATCAGCAACAAGCGATTACGGATCACATTGCGTGGCAAATGTTCTGTGATGCAAAGCATGTTCTAAGCAATGGAGGCAAATTAATTGTTATTGGCAACCGACACCTCGGATACGATGTCAAACTAGCAAGACTATTTGGTGAAGCTAACGTTGAAACGCTTGAACTAAACCAAAAATTTGAGATATTACAAGCAACAAGAGAACCTGCGAATTTTAATAAATAAGCAGAAACGACTTCACAAGAATTTAAGATACCGAGCTTCTAGTGTGAATTTAGAAAGGATAAAGGAATGAAAAAACTGATTTTGGCTGCTTCTATTATGGCTTTGACAGCATGTTCAGCCCCTCAGCAAGAACAGATCAATGTAATGCCAGAAGCTTCACTAAGCTCAAGCAACCTTGTACAAGGCAAAACATACACACTAACCAGTAAAGATGTTCGTGCCGCTCAATATGTTGCATTGGTTGATAGTGGCCGTTCAAACATTCAGCCAATTCACGCTAAGCAAAACATGCGTATTTCTCTAGAAAATGCTGTTGCACAGCAGTTAGAGTCTCAAGGTTTTCGTGCGAGCGTAAACAGTGAAAACTCGATTGTTTTAGAGATTCAAGAAGCACTCGTTACCGTAGAGCACACCATTATGGAAAACAAAATGGACGGTAAAGTAACGCTTGAAGTTACCGCTGAAACGCCTGAAGGCAAACTAGTTAAAACATTCAACGGCACTGCAACACGCACTGGTGCATTGAGTGCATCTAACGACGACATCTCTATGGTTCTTAATGACGTGATCAACTTGGTTCTTACTGAGATCGCTAACGACCAAGAGCTACAAACTTACATGAAGGAACGTTTCTAATGGGTCGTATTTTATCTTCTATCGCATTAATGCTAGTGAGCGTGAGCGTTTGGGCTGGTCCTAAAGTAAACGTGGAAACAACATTAGGCGACTTCACTATTGAGCTTAACCAAGAACAAGCACCGGTTAGTGCGGAGAACTTCCTAAAATACGTTGCTGACGGCAGCTACGAAGGCACTATCTTCCACCGTGTTATTCCTGGCTTTATGGCTCAAGGTGGCGGCTTCGATCAAGAGATGAATCAACAAGCAACTTACGCTCCTATCAAGAATGAAGGCAGCAATGGCTTGAAGAACGATACAGCAACAATCGCGATGGCTCGTACTAATGCGCCAGATTCTGCAACTCGTCAGTTCTTCATTAACTTCTCTGATAATGACTTCTTGAACGCAAAAGGTAGCAACCCAGGCTACGCTGTATTCGGCAAAGTAACTGAAGGTTTTGATGTTGTTCAAAAGATGGCAACGATTCCAACCAAGCGAATGGGCCGCATGTCAGACATCCCAGTTGACCCAATCGTCATCACTAAAGTGACCCTTCTTAAGTAACCCAATCTAACGCCCTTATTTCTTAAGGGCGTTTTTCTACACAAGGACGCCCTATGTCATCAGGCACTCCCTCTCTTTCTTGGATGCAGACTTTCCGCAGCTACCTAGATAAACGCCTACTTTGGGTGTTTATGCTCGGCTGTTCGAGTGGCTTCCCATGGGTTCTTATTGGATCCAATATGTCTGGTTGGCTAAAAGATGCAGGTTTAACGCGTGCTGCCATCGGCTACTTTGGCAGTGTGTTTGCCGTGTATGCGATTAACTTTCTATGGGCACCATTGGTAGACCGAGTAAAACTGCCGGTGCTTCACGCAATACTCGGCCAGCGACGCAGTTGGATCTTTTTCTGCCAATCCATTGTTTTAATCGGTACCTTATTCATCGCAGGCGTCAATCCCGCAGAGAACTTGGCGTTTACTTCAATGTTGGCGCTCGCTATTGCCATTGCCTCAGCCACGCAAGACATCGCGATTGATGCATTTCGTATTGATACCTTCCCAAAATCCGAAGCATCAAAACTGCCGCAAGCTTCTGCAATGGCCGTAATTGGTTGGTGGACGGGGTATTCTCTACCAGGCTACCTTGCCTTTATTAACGCAGACTCAATCGGTTGGAATGGCGTGTATTACGGAATGGCAGGCGTCGTTATCGTACTAATGCTGTTTACTCTTTTTGTCGGAGAGCCAAATACACAACGCGAAGCCCTGCAAGAACAGGCTCAGCAACGCCACAATAAGGTTGTCGGTTCGAAAGTCGTGGCTTGGTTCAGTGTTACCGTGTTAGAACCGTTTTATGACTTCTTCAAACGAAACGGAGTTCAAGTTGCCATCACCCTACTGCTGTTCGTATTCCTGTTTAAGATAGGTGAGGCCTTCTTAGGCAGAATGTCGATTCCCTTCTATAAAGAGATCGGCTTTAGCAATGAACAAATCGGCCACTACTCCAAGTTAATTGGTTGGGGTGCGACGATATTCTTCACTTTGGTAGGCAGTGTCTTCAATGTGAAATTCGGTATTGTACGCGGACTGATGATCGGCGGTGTGGCAATGGCGGCCAGTAATCTAATGTTTGCGTGGATCGCTCACACTGGCCCGAGTGAAACCTTGTTCTTGGCAACCATCATTGTCGATAACTTTACAACTGCGTTTTCAACCGTAGCGTTTGTCTCTTTCTTAACACTATTAACCGGGCAGGCCTTCTCTGCAACCCAATATGCATTACTCGCATCCTTGGGTAACTTCGGTCGAACAACACTGGCTTCATTTAGTGGTGAATTGGTCGATTACCTCAATGATTGGTCAACCTTCTTTATACTGACCGCACTTATGGTGATTCCAAGTTTGATCATGCTCTACTCGTTACGCCACTTTTTCACGGATTTATTAGAGAAAGCCAAAACTAACCAAGAATAGAGTCAAAGAAAACAAATAAGAAGAGGGTAGCATTGATCTACCCTCTTCTACATTCTGTCTTCAGATCTAGTCTGTTGTTTCACTGACAATTAGGTTAAAACCCGTACCCATCGAATCATCAATCGCCACGACTTGATACACCACACCATCAGCTAAGGTTGCGGGCGCAGAGTCGATAGCCACAACTGACGACTGACCCGCTACAGTAATCGTCACAAAGTAAGACCCCGCCGCAACATAAATGCCATTCGCATAATCTTTGAACTTCACATCACTTAGCGCTGGAGTGCTACCAGAGATCCCCGCGTTTTCTGTTAAGTAAATATCCACCGAAGCCGCTATTGGGTTAGCAGCGGCGTGGGTAATGTTTAGCACCGCGCTGGTCGCAACCGGACGACGGTTTTCAGGAATAACCAATGGTTCCAAACTCAGTGGAGTTACCGTCCCTACTGCATAGATGCTGTAATCCATACCAGCAAATACCGCGACTCCATCTGCATCAATCAGTGCATTGGTTGTAGTGCCATCAGCAAAGATGTCAATGTCATAACTTCCTGCGGCTAAATCGATAAAACCGCGGATCTCTTTAAACATCAAATCAGCAAGAGGTGAAAATGCAGCTCCGTTGACAAAAACATCTACATCTGGGGCGCCATCAACGAGATGACCGACTCTTACTTCTGCAGTTTCTGCCATGTCGTAGATTAAAGATGAGCCCGAACCGTCCATTACCATCAATTTTACTGGGGAAGTGCTATTGGAGTCAGCTCTTGGCACAGCCGCGATCGTTAGCTCGCTACCGCCAGACAGAGTTATCTCTCCAGAATCAAAAGCAATAGCATTGCCGCTCACGGTTTCTAATCTCACTCGGTATTGCCCTGCTGGAATATTGAGTACGTCAGTAAAGTCTTTATAACCGAGAGTGCCAAGCGGAGCACCCAATGGATCATTCGGCGCCGTTACGTATAAGTTCACATCTCCAACCCCTGTTGCCGCGTGAACAACTTGCACATCTAAACTTGAACTCGTTGCCGTTCCCTCAGAAGGTCGCGTCACAACTAAAGCCTCAACCGGGTTATTAGAACCGTCAGCGTCACCGACCACCATCACGGTGTAATCTAATTCACCGCTCAAATCGAATTGGCTTGGAGAAATAACAGTAGCAACAGCGTCACCTGGGAGTTGAACATCGACTTGAAGAGTTGTCTGTCCTTGATCTACTGAGGCGTATCCGGATGCCTGAGCATAATCGACACCGCTCCAACGAGCCTGGCTATTGACTAAAACGTTAGCTAAAGGCGCATCTGGCGATGCATGTACAGCTTGTAGTTGAGTTGTTGGTTCATCGTCATCATCACACCCAACAATGAAAAGGGCTGATATCGCTACAGCGAGTATAGGTGAATATTTCATCGGTCTTCTCTCCAAAAAAGTTAGACCAGTTCGTCACACAAATGATTAGTCCAATAACTAATCTTTAAAAAGTATTTCAAAATCTAGTGCAGTGAACTGTCTTTAATTCTCCGTGATTCAAAAAGTAGCTAGGTTCAAATCCCTAGGCAGTCATCACATGAGTTGTCCATCAATTGATTCCAACTCCACTACGCTGTTGGTCAAAAATAGATCAAAGACGAGATTAAGAGGTGGTTTGAATGAGTCATTTTTTAAGAGAAAACGCTTAGAAAAGAATACTGTTGATTTTGATATGCATATCACTCTATTTAGTATAATCGTTTGCTTAGAGCATCAATTCACCAATTTATCTACAAAATAATCTAATTTCACAAAATCAATAGAATTAGAGGTGCATCAAGATGCATTGCCACCTTAAAGTTCCATCATTTAGATCATTAGTGTGATCCACTTCAAATTAATAATTGCAATTTTCACTCTGTCTCACTTTTATTTGAGAACAAAATCGCTATGATGCTCGGCATTCGGACACACAAACACGCACGGATTAGCGGGTTACTTATTTTAAACATAGAGAGTTCCATTATGCGTAAATCACTTTTAACTCTTGGCCTACTTGCAGCAACTTCTGCTCCAGTAATGGCAGCAGATTATTCTGACGGCGATACTCACAAAAATGACTTTAGCTGGATGCAGTTTAACTACATGTACGCAGTTGATGAGCGTGGTCCAGGTGAAGCATCTAGCCACGATTACATTGAAATGGAGTTTGGTGGTCGCTCTGGTATCTTCGATCTATACGGTTACGTTGATTTC
Source organism: Vibrio sp. 10N.261.52.C2 (assembly GCF_041471425.1). Lineage (NCBI taxonomy): Bacteria > Pseudomonadati > Pseudomonadota > Gammaproteobacteria > Vibrionales > Vibrionaceae > Vibrio > Vibrio sp. 10N.261.52.C2. The sequence goes on from NZ_JBFROH010000016.1 coordinate 79,824, forward strand.
TTTAACCCTACTGGCGATACAAGTAGTGACAAAGCAGGTCAAGACAAGCTATTCGCAAAAGTAGCTCCACGTATGTCTATTGACGGTCTAACTGGTAAAGACCTTTCTTTCGGTCCTGTTCAAGAAGTTTACGTTGCATCTGAAATGATCTTCTACGGTGGTTCTGGTGAAGGTCAACAGAAATGGGGTCTTGGCTCTGACGTAATGGTTCCATGGTTTGGTAAAATGGGCCTAAACCTTTACGGTGTTTACGAGATGAGCGACAAAGATTGGAATGGTTTCCAACTTTCTACTAACTGGTTCAAACCTTTCTACTTCTTTGACAATGGTTCATTCATCTCTTACCAAGGTTACCTAGATTACCAATTTGGTATGGATGATGGTGTTGCTGGTCGTTCTTCAACTGGTGGAGCAATGTACAACGGTATCTACTGGCACTCAGAGCGTTTTGCAGTAGGTTACGGTCTGAAATTATTCAACGATGTATATGGTTTCGCTGATGGTGAAGTTCCAAGCACTTTATACCCAGGAAACACAACGAAAGCTGACTCTTCTGGTGTAGGTCATTACTTCGCAGTAACTTACAAGTTCTAATCGAACTTCTAAGAAAGTTTCCCAAATGGCACCCTCGGGTGCCATTTTTTATTGCTTTCATTTAATGCCTCGCTATCCTTGCAGCATCACTTTCTTATCTTGGTATTGCTGTGAACATCACGATTGTTGGACCTGGAGCAATTGGCTCTTTATGGGCAATAAAACTACTTCAAGCTGGTCATAATGTCTCTTTGTGGAGCCGCTCCCCTGAAACCTCAATTGACCTATCACTTGATGAGCAAACTTCACTTCACTTCAGTAACAACAATATCGAAAAGCTATCAGCGAGTGACTTAGTGATTTTCACGGTCAAGGCTTGGCAAGTAGAAGAAGCCACTACTCCGTTACTTCAATATCTCGACTCTGACACTACTCTCATGTTCATGCATAACGGAATGGGAGCGGTCGACAACATCGCCACCCAAATTAATGCTCACCCGATAGTATTGACAACCACGACCCAAGCAGCATTCAAACCTGATCGTAATAGTGTATCTCACACAGGAATAGGCCAAACTCAATTGGGTGCTTTTAACCAAACGGGTCAGCAGTGCACGTTTTTAGTTGATGTGTTGGATCATGCTCTCCCCGCTGTTAGTTGGAACCCACAAATAAAAACCGCGCTCTGGACTAAACTCGCCATCAATTGTGCTATCAACCCACTTACTGGGTTGGAACAAATCAAGAATGGTGAACTTGCAGACCAAAGGTTTGAGGGTATTTTAAGTTCTATCGTTGAAGAGCTCACACAAGTTATGCAGGCCGAAGAGATAGCTTGTTCATTCGACGGATTAGAAGCAAGTGTCAACAAGGTTATCCACGCTACGGCTCAAAACAACTCATCCATGAAGCAGGATATGTTTTACCAACGTAAGACAGAGATCGACTTCATCACTGGACACCTAATAAAAACAGCGCTTAAGCATCAGATAGAAGTTCCCGTTAACCAAAAACTGTTCGATCAGGTCAAAGAGCAAGAAAATAGCTGGAATCATCAAGATTAGTCAGCAACGGTCAACAAGTCGCGATAAAATAACAATACCGCTAAGCATAACGCTGGCACCAATTTCCAAGATTTTAGGTAAGAATAGATGCTTGATATCAATCACATCCGAGAGCAGTTCCCTGCGCTATCACAAACCATCAATCAACAACCATTGATTTACTTAGACAGCGCGGCAACGACACAAAAACCTCAGGTAGTTATTGATGCCATTAGCCAGTATTACTCCAAGCAAAATGCCAATGTTCACCGCGGTAGCCATAGTTTAACAGCGAACGCGACCAGTCAGTTTGAAGCAGCCAGAGATAAGGTCGCTCAGTTTATCGGTGCAAGCTCTTCAAAAGAGATCATCTGGACTCGTGGTGCCACCGAGGCGCTCAATTTAATTGCTCAAACTTACGCTAGAAGTACCCTCCAACCGGGCGATGAAATCCTGGTGAGCGAAATGGAGCACCACGCCAACATTGTCCCTTGGCAAATTGTGGCAGAACAAACCGGTGCTAATATCATCAAAATCCCAATGACATCTGACTGCGAATTTGACCTAGTCGCGTTTGATACGCTTTTAAATGAACGAACCAAGATTGTTGCATTGGCTCAGATAACCAATGTGACTGGGTCTCGCCAACCTATTGAACAAGTTATCGAGAAAACACATAAGATGAATGCCGTGGTCGTCGTCGATGGCGCACAAGGCATCGTTCATGAGCCAGTTGATGTTGCTGCTTTAGGGGCGGATTTCTACGTATTCTCAGGGCACAAGCTCTATGCCCCTGCGGGTATAGGTGTACTTTATGGCAAACTTGAATTGCTCGAAGCGATGCCACCTTGGCACGGTGGTGGAAAAATGGTTGAGCGCGTCTCTTTTTCTGGCACTACTTTTTCACAGTTACCAGGGAAATTTGAAGCGGGCACGCCAAATGTGGCCGGAGCGATAGCATTAAGCACTGCAATAGAATGGTTACGTGGTTTTGCACAGCAAGATGTCGAAAATCATATCCACCAGCTTCAGCACGAAACCTACCGTGCACTCAGTAAACTGGATGATATTCAGATATTGGGATATCAACCCAACGTAAGTGTGATTACTTTTGTGATGGATGGTGTTCACCATCAAGATATAGCGACCCTACTGGATCAGCAGGGCATCGCGGTACGTGCAGGACATCATTGTGCTCACCCATTAATGGATGCACTTAATGTGAAAGGAACGGTTCGAATTTCATTTGGTATTTACAACAACATGGATGATGTTGAAAAGCTCGTAGCGGCGATAGAAAAAGCCGTTGATATGCTTTAGGGAGTGGCAAGATTCAGTTAAAAGTCATCATTCCAAAACTGAGAAACGAAGTATCTGGAATGTCTAATAGCAGATAATCCAAACGAGATTCCCTATTACGCTCCTTCGTCGCTTTAGGGAATGACGAAACACAGTTAGAATTCGACATTCCAGAACTGAGGAACGAAATATCTGGAATCTCTAATAGTAAACTATCCAAACGAGATTCCCTATTACGCTCCTTCGTCGCTTTAGGGAATGACGAAATACAGTTAGAAATCGTCATTCCAGAACTGAGGAACGAAGTATCTGGAATCTCTTTAAAGCACTACGATAAAAATGTGTGGAGACAATTACGAGTTAGCGAGGTTCTTGATTTGCTCAATGATCGCTTTTAATCCATTACCGCGAGATGGGCTAAGGTGGGTAATTAAACCGATTTGTTCAAAGTAGCCATCAATATCGAACGCTTGAACCTGCTCTGATGTTTTTCCATCATACGCAGCCATCACCAAAGCAATCAGACCGCGAACGATACGCGCATCAGAATCAGCACAAAAGTGCCAAACACCATCGATATTCTGAGAAACCAACCACACTTGGCTTTCACAGCCAGAGACAATCACCTGCTCACTTTTCAGTTCATCAGGCATCGTTGGCAGTTTCTTACCCCATTGAATCACTTGGCGATAACGGTCTTCCCAGCCGCTGAATGTCTGCATCTTCGCGACGATATCATCACTGGTAATTTCAGTGCCGAATGGAGAGCTTGGGAATGTGGTCATTTTAATATCCAGTCGATTGTTAATTGAGTAAAAGACGTTACTTAGCGTGCTTTTGAATCAGCTTTTCAACGATACGCGAAACAGCTACAAAACCAAACGTCGCCGTTACAACCGTTGCCGCACCAAAACCCGTCGCACAATCCATACGTTTTGGACCTTCTGCTGTCGCTTTCGCAGCACAGACACTGCCGTCAGCTTGAGGGTATTTCAGCTGTTCAGTTGAGAACACACAATCGATACCAAACTTACGTGCTGGATTCTTAGGGAAATTATGATGACGACGAAGGGTATCTTTTAGCTTCTTCGCGAGCGGATCTTGAATCGTCTTCGTCAGATCAGCCACTTTGATTTGAGTCGGATCGATTTGACCACCCGCACCACCAGTGGTGATCACCTTAATTTTGTTGCTACGACAATATGCCAACAGTGAAGCCTTAGCTTTCATGCTATCAATCGCATCTAATACAAAGTCGAACTCTTTCGACAGGTATTCAGCCTGATTGTCTGGACCAATAAAGTCATCAATCAGGTTCACTTTACACTCAGGGTTAATCAACTTAACGCGCTCAGCCATCACTTCGATTTTGCTCTTGCCAACCGTACCCGACATAGCGTGGATCTGACGGTTAATGTTAGTCACGCACACGTCATCCATATCGATCAACGTTAGCTCACCTAAACCAGTACGTGCAAGCGCTTCAACCGCCCATGAACCGACGCCACCAATACCGATCACACACACATGTGCCGCTCTAAGTATGTCGACTTCACTATTGCCATACAGACGGCGAGTGCCACCAAATCGTTGGTCATAGTTTTCTGAAGCTGGTGTGGTCAATTCACGCATTATTGCCGCCAATTTATTTCTGAGAAAAAGAAAAGAGTGCGTTTTATACGCACTCTTGAATTAAAAGTCTAGGGGATTAGCGATTCGCTTTCAATGCTCTATTTTATCGTCGTTTACTCAACCTTCTCAGGAGGCAAAGCCCAAGGCGTTTCGGTTGCAGAGCCATCTAGGCCAAGTTTCCATACACGACCAAAGTGCTTGTAATGGCCCGCTTCTGTACCCGCTCGAGGGCCCATGCCGTGGTAAAGGTCCAAATGGTTTTGCTTAACCGCGCCGCCCGTATCCAAAACCAATAGCAGTCTTAGTTGATGAGCGCCGCTCCAAGTACCATCAGCATTCAGTAGTGGAACCTCAGCAAGAATCGGTGTTCCCATAGGTAAGATAGAGCGATCGCCCGCTACCGCCGCCATCGGTAATAGAGGAATGCCCGCGCTGCCCATTACCGATAGGTCGTCTCTCGCTTCAAAGAAAACGAAAGAAGGGTTTTGCTCAAGCAGCTCTTTCACTACTTCAGGATCGTTTGCCAATACCCACTCTTTGATTGCTTTTAGCGACATTTTTTCGCGTGGAACTAAGCCTCGTTCAATCAGAACACGGCCAATGCTCACATAAGCTTTATTATTCTTACCCGCGTAGGCGAAATACTGCAGCGTGTCATCATCACCGAAGTGCACAAATCCACTGCCCTGCACTTCCATCATAAATGGGTCGATGCGGTTTGCTGAATAACCTAACTCAAGGCCTTGACCTTCTAATGCGCCGTTGTAAATCTCTTCGCGTGTTGGACACTCTTTGCCACACTCAGGAAGCCCGTAAACAGGGTAACGATATTCTTCATTCGCTTCGTGGCGCAGCTCCATCACAGGAGAAAAGTAGCCCGTGAACAAAACATTGCCTTGTTTATCACCACCACCTAGTTGAGCGGTTTGAACGCCAAAATTCGCTAGCTCGCTTGGATCTCCACTCAGCATCGCCCACTCATTGAGTTGTTGATAAAGCGGCTCATAGATTTTAGCCATCGAAGGGGATTTAGAAACCACCATCTCAGCTTGTTCTGCAAATGCGGTGTAGTCTCTTGGTTTATTGGATTCAACCTGATCGACCTTATTCAAGGTGCGAGGAAATTCGTCATCAAGGTGTTGCTGAGCAAGATCAGTGGGTTGAGCACAGCCAAATAACAAAGAGGCAGCGACAAGGGGAAGCCATTTTTTAATCACAAGAGTCATCCTAAAAATTCTATGCATCGAGGATGACAAAAACAGTCAGATAACACAATCTTAGATTGTAAGAGTTTACAAGAAGATAACCTATCGGACGGAGTTATCGATATGGCCCTTAAGGCGGAAAATGGGATTGTAGTGACTGTCAGAATCGAGCACCATTTCTGTATTGTCAGAATTGGTCATGCGGAAGCGATAGGTTTTATCACCCGCCTTGTATTCAAAGTAGTTTCCATCAAAGTCAAAGCTCGTCGAAACAACAGACCCACGAACTGACACACCATTAGCATTCAGAACAAACTCATCGGTCGCATAATGTGCAACATCTTGCTCTATCCAAGTGCCGTATATCAGATTGTCGGGCGTCGCCGCATTTTGCACTCGGGAAAGCACATCGCCGAACAAAGAAACCACCGCAAACGAACCCACTAAGGCTAGAACCATTAAACAGCGTTCAATGATCTTACGCTTCAACTTAGATTGATTGCGCTGATCAGCTTCGCTGTAGAGACCTTTGGTTATCTCATCGATTTTGTTCTTTGTTGCTGGAGCTTGTTGCATTCGGTGACTACTCATAAGGATGCTATGCGCATTCTACACTGAGACAGTTTATATATTGAAGCCTAGATAAGAATAGTTTGCGCTTTATTCCAAAAAGGTGTTGTTTACATTTGAATTTAAATGCTAAATTATCGAATAAATAAACAAAATGGACTTGTTCTGTGAAATTAAGAAGTACAGCGCTAGTAAAAGGTTTCAGACAATCAACCCCTTACGTAAATGCTCACCGTGGCAAAACCATGGTCATTATGCTGGGAGGCGAAGCCGTTGCCGACAGGAACTTTGGTAACATTATTAGTGATATAGCCTTGCTCCACAGCCTTGGAGTAAAGATTGTTCTCGTTCACGGGGCAAGACCGCAGATCAACCAATTGCTCGCCAAGCAAGATTGCCATACGCCTTATCACAAGAATATTAGGGTCACTGATGAATATTCTTTGGGCGTCGCTATGCAGGCTGCTGGACAGCTTCAACTTGCCATCACCGCACGCCTCTCAATGAGCTTAAACAACACGCCGATGGCAGGCACTCAACTCAATGTTATGAGTGGTAACTTCATTACGGCTCAACCGCTTGGCGTGGATGACGGTACGGATTATTGCCACAGCGGGCGTATTCGTCGAATCGATATCGAAGGGATCAATCGCACGCTTGACCAAGGTTCAATTGTACTGCTTGGCCCTATTGCCAGCTCCGTGACAGGCGAAAGCTTTAACCTACTTTCTGAAGAGGTCGCTACCCAAGTTGCTATTCGTCTAAAGGCCGACAAGCTGATTGGCTTCTGCTCCGAACAAGGGGTAACAGATGAACGCGGTAACGTGCTCGCCGAACTCTTCCCTAAAGATGCCAAGCAAATTCTAGAACGATTAACGGAATCTCAAAATCCTGCCGAAGACATGAGCACAGGAACACTGCGCTTCTTGAAAGGAGCGATCTCCGCTTGTCGAGCTGGTGTGCCTCGTTGTCATCTAATCAGCTACAAGGTAGATGGCGCATTAATCCAAGAGTTGTTCTCTTTCGATGGTATTGGAACCCAAGTAGTGATGGCGAGCGCCGAGCAAGTAAGACAAGCTCAGATCGACGATATTGGCGGCATCTTTGACCTTATTCGCCCTCTTGAAGAACAAGGCATCTTAGTGCGCCGCTCTCGAGAACAGCTAGAGCAAGAAATCCACCGATTTACCATTATTGAAAAAGACGGGCTGATTATCGGTTGCGCAGCGCTTTACGCATACCCGGAAGATCATATGGCGGAGATGGCGTGCGTGGCTATTCATCCTGATTATCGTGATGGCAACCGCGGGCAAATATTACTGGACTACATGCGTCATCAATCGAAGTCTCGTGATATCGACCAAATTTTCGTTTTAACCACACATAGCCTGCATTGGTTCCGTGAACAAGGGTTTTACGAGATCGGAGTTGATGAGCTACCGATGGAAAAACAGGGGCTGTACAACTATCAACGTAACTCAAAAATCTTAGCGTTAAATGTGTAAATAAAGTTTTGGACTAAAATCTCACTTCAAAGGAAAAATAATTGCAAATGTAATCGTTTTCTATATGAGATTTATTAACTATGCACTTTCACTCACACGTATAATTGTATAGAATTTAGACGCTTTAATAATCTTAACAAATGTTTTTATTGGAATTGCCATCTCGATAGTCATGTCGAACTCATTGAGGTGGTCACTGCACGGATTGCTATACCCGTTGACGGCCAGCACGCTAACATTAGCTCTGCTCGTTAATATAAACAGCAAAAAGAGCAATATTGATATGAGAACCATTGTTTGTAACTCGCTGCAAAGTTTTTGGGATATGGCTGATAACCAATTCTTAGAAGGGCTAGACGTACACTGCGTGTTCCCTGTTAGCGAGAATCTAAAAGAGTTTATTTTGAATTGCCAAGCAAAGTACAAGATAAACCACATATCGTTTACTCGAGCGTTTTTAGGCTCTGATTCCTAATAACGCTCAAAGCAACCAAGGATGGTTGCTTTGTGTTTGTCTAGCCCTAAGTTCAAAACCTTCTCTAGCCGTCCATAACGACTAATTCGTTAAGCGACTGCCTAAACCACTCACTCGCTCTGTTTTCACCTTAATCCCACGCTTCAACACATTTGTATCGCTGAACATCATCAGTCGTTTCTTCGCACGTGTAATACCTGTATAGATAAGCTCCCGCGTTAAAATAGGGCTGAAATCTGGCGGCAAGATCATTAAGGTCAGATCAAATTCACTACCCTGAGATTTGTGTATAGTCATTGCATAAGCCGTTTCATGATCGGGCACTCGGCTTGGTAGCACAGCTTTTACGCTGCCATCGGGCAACTCAAAATAGACCTTCAAACGAGGGGTTAAGTCAGGTTGACTAGAACCCGCCTCAAGCATACAGATACCAATATCACCATTGTACAAACCCAAGCCATGATCATTTCGCGTCACCATAACAGGACGTCCGTGATACCACAGCTCATCATTATGAGGGCTCACCAAACGCCTTGCGGCCAGTGCTCTTTCAATTCTGTGGTTGAGGCCTTTAACACCAAAATCCCCTTCACGAATGGAACACAACAGTCGGCATTGGCTGAACAAATCGAGTACCGATTTCGCTCTCGCTTCTTGAGTTTCTAACTCTTCCAACGGCACATTCATTCTATTGAGGTACGCACCATACTCGTTAACCAAAGTACGCAGCATCAGGTTATAGCTGTCACTCGACAGAGGGTGGTTTTCGATATCGCCAAAACCTTTGGCAAACACTTGGTCTACTTGATTCGCAGAACCATTATTGATTGCTTTTGCCAGCTGACCGATACCGGAGCGCGCATCGAAACGATAACTCTTCTGCAGCATACACAAGCTATCCGCAATCGCAGGCGGATTCACCGCTCCAGCTTTGTCTTGTCTTGGTTTAGCTATCGCATCAAAACCTGTCATCTCTGCAATCAAATTGCCTTGCGCTGTGCTGTACCCTGCAGAGTTGAATGAACAGATATCACCGAGCACAGCACCTGCCTCTACTGAAGCGAGTTGGTCTTTATCACCCAATAAGATGAGCCTTGCGTGCTCAGGAAGTGCATCCATCAGCTTATACATCATCGACAGATCAACCATTGAAGCTTCATCCACTACCAAGATATCAAGGTGGAGTGGATTGCGTCGGTTATGCCTAAACTCAGCACGGTTAGGAATCGCGCCGAGTAATCTGTGTAAGGTGCTCGATTCGGTCGGTATGTTGGCTTTCACTTCAGGCGCTAATGGCAGCTGTTCAATTGCTTTACCGATCGACTCGGTTAAACGCGCCGCCGCTTTACCCGTTGGTGCCACTAGCTTAATCGTTGGTGTTTTACCTTGGCTGAGAGATTGCTCGACCATCGCCGACAGTAATTTGGTTACCGTGGTTGTTTTACCAGTACCCGGCCCACCAGAAATCACCGCAAAACGACGACTCAGCGCCACCGCTGCCGCGACTTTTTGCCAGTTCAAACATGCCGATAACGGCACCAAGTCGTCCAACACATCTAAGTCCGTCACCTGCTTAGCTTGTACAATCGCTTGGTCGATTGATCCCCAATCTAAAGCCTGCTCATTCACAATATCAAGATGGTCACACACCAATTGTTGGCGTAATACCTGAGACGTCTGCTGATTTGCTTCAGCCCTGGCTAAGGCGTTAAACAGAAAATGATAGCTACGTGCAAAAAGCAGATTGAGCGTTTCAGTCAGCGCTTTTTTCTGCTCAGTATTGAACTCTACCGGCTTACTTAAACGGTTTAAGGTCTCAGCCAACACAACTTCGTAGTTCCAATAACGCTGTAAATAGACACGCTGCCCATCGAACATTAGAGGCTTAACACAATCGTTGGTCGTTCCCACTAAGTTTGATGATTGAAGCACAGCCACCCAATCAATACCCAACAGTTTTTGGTTCAATTGCAGTGCAGTTTCACCGTATAACCCAAGTAACTGAGCAAGATCTGCCGCTAGTTCAGGGCCTGTCGTATGCTGCTGTATAAGCTGAGTACAAATGTGTCCTTTGCCTAATTCATGGCTCACTACCCCCGCGAGAAAGCCGATCTCTTGAGGGTAGCTCGTGGCTTGCTGAGCAAGAAAACGGGCAAATTGATAATCCAACTGACGAATAGAACCCTTATCCGCAAGAAACTGGAGTACATCCATCAGTTGCTCAGGAATAAGTGAAACTGGCTTTGCTGTGTTCGCAGTATCTATGCCGGTATTAGTGGTCGTTGTTGTCATTATAAAAGCCCCATCTGTCCAGTTTCATCGTCATTCAATTGTGCCGAACGTCTGTCTATCACTTTACCGTCAATCAATTGATCCATTTCATCAAGTAAAGCCAGTGTTGGTTTCGCCGAGAAAATACCTTGCTGAGATTGGCCGTCCATTCCTCGTAAGAACAAGTAGTACACGCCACCAAAATGTTGTTCGTAGCTGTAATTGGCAACGCGGCTGCGTAAGAAACGGTGCAACGCCAATGCATAGATTTGATATTGCAAATCATAGCGATGGTCGGCCATCGCCGATTTCAATGCCTCGCCATGGTAGACAGCAACATCATCTCCTAAGTGATTCGATTTCCAGTCGAGTACATAGTATTTACCTTGGTGCTCAAACACCAAATCGATGAAGCCTTTCAACATACCTTGCACGGTTTGGAAACCTAGATCGCCCGCTTTGGCTGACAATGGATCGTGATATTGAATGGTTTGATTCAGTTCAGATGCAGCCAATACTTCGATCGGCAGTAAGAATTCCATCTCAACTAAACGTTGCGTCGAGTCTTTCTCGCTTAGCTTTAAGTTCTTGCCGTCTAATGCGGTGTTCAGCACTGTATCGACCAGTTGCTGAAGCACAGGTAGCCACTCTAATTCATATTGCTCTGATTCTAATAAGTGAGTGATTACTTGCGTGTTATGTTCACTGGTTGCTGGCTCGGTAAATTCAACCTCCTCAAACAAGGTGTGTAAGAAAGTACCTGGGCGAGCACCACGAGGGAACGTAAAGATAGAGCGTTCAGGCTCAATCAACTCAGACTCATCCTGCTCATCAGCCGAGTCAATATCAAAACCAGACACCTCAATGGTCGCGTCATGGCTCGCGCCGTGACTGCCTTGCTTTACAAGCCCCGAGTAACTGGTGATACGCCAAGCTCGGTCGATTGAAGCCTTGAGTTCATTAGCATGTAAGTCGTCACTCACTTGCTCTGTTTGTACAAACACCTGTTCATGAGCGGTTGGTGTTTCGGCTAACAGCACACTTGAATTTTTGCCTTCAATTGCCGTTAGAGCTTGATGCAATTCGGCAATACCCTGCTCTTGTCCGTTTTGAACCAAGTAGCCCATCGCACTCAAATGCACGCCTGTCGGTTCTTTGGTTGAACGCCCTTTACGCAGTGGCGCTATACCAATAAAACAGCCATAAACCGCACGAGTCAGCGCTACATAAACCAGGCGCAAATCTTCCGCTAGTCGTTCTTTATCGGCTTGCGCTAAGGCACTGTCGCTGCCAGTAATATCGAGTACTGTGGTGTCTGAATCATGGTCGTAGAACTTACCTTCACTCGCTTCACGATAGCTTGCAACGAACGGCAAAAATACTAAGTCATATTCCAAGCCTTTCGATTTATGAATGGTAACGATTTGAACCAAGTTTCTTTCTGATTCAAGGCGTTGAATGTCGTCGTCACTGCCACCTAAACCATTTTGTGCATCTGAGATTGCTTCAGCCAGCCAACGCAACAAGCCATAGTCACTGTCGAGTTCTTGTCTTGCTTGTTGCAACAATTCGCCAATGTGCATTAAATCAGTGAGTGAGCGCTCACCATTTTCTTCTTCCAGTAAGCGTTCCGCGAGATGTCGTTTACTGATCACGCTGCGAAGCATTGGCAACACGCCGCGCTGAAGCCACAACTTACGATATTCTCTAAACTCGTTAACGACGTTTTCCCACACCACTTCATCGTTGTTGAGTTCATCCAATGATGCGGCATCCAGAGCAAACAACTCCGACGCTAAACTGGCGCGTAATGCTCGGTCATTTTCAGGTGTCAGCACCGCCTGCAACAAACGTTGAATATCTTGTGCGACCAAGCTGGTGAACACACTGTCTCGGTTGGATAAATACACGCTCGCAATGCCTTGTTCCGACAACGCGTTCTTAATCAGACGACCTTCACTACCGGTTCGAACCAAAACAGCAATATCACCCGCATTCACGGCATGTTGTTTTTTGCCGTTATCAAAATAGGCTTGTTGATTTTGAGAAGCGGTCAGAATAGTTTGAATTTGACTCGCTGTCGCTTCTGCCATTGCCTTGTGATATTCACCTTTCGGCAATGGCTTATCTTCAGCCTCTTGCAGCCAAAAGGTAAGTGCGTGCTGAGTTTCTCCGTTCATCACCCATTGGCGTTTGTCGGCTGATGGACTGGCAGCAACGGGCAAAAATGGAATGTCTTGATCGTAGATAAACGGGCTGTCCGAATTCATAAACACTTGGTTTACTGCACTGACCATATCGGCACTTGAGCGCCAGTTAGTGCCTAAGGTGTAGTGAGCACTAACTTGGTTTCTCGCCTTGATATAGGTAAAGATATCTGCGCCACGGAAGCCATAAATCGCCTGCTTTGGGTCACCGATCATAAACAAGCCGCACTGCGGATTATCAAGATAGATTCGGCTAAAAATACTGTATTGCAGTGGATCGGTATCTTGGAATTCATCGATCATTGCAACTGGGTAGAGTGTGCGAATTCTTTCCACCAGCAAGGACTGCTCATCGACATCAATCGACGCAGATAACTGAGTCAACAAATCATCAAATGATAACCACTGCTTTTGCTGTTTCGCCTTTGCTAGCATAGTTCGACAATGGGTAATCGCATGTGCCAGCAATGGAGCTTTCAAGTCGGCTGGGTGATTTAAGAAATCTTCAATCGCTTCGAAAACGGCATGCTGAGGTGCGACGCCTTTTGGTGTTTTTTCAATTAACGTTGCTTGTGAGAACTTCTCTAGTTTATCTGGAAACTGGTAATCATGAGTGTCGCTCTGCGCCCATGCTGTCACAGCTTCTAACCATGTCGGCAGAGATTTCTTAGTGTAGCTACGCTTGTTCACATCCGAAGCAGAGATCAAAGCCAAAAAGTCCGCTTCGGATTCACACCACAGCGCTTTAAGTTGCTTCACTTTATCTAGGTTTTGGTTGTGCAGAGTTTGCAAGTCGCCCGACATCGCATCTACCGTCAATTTCAGCGGAGATCCTGTCAGATAACGATTTACGTCTGCTAATAATGCAGCCGGTGAACCCCAGATATTACGAACCTCACCAGCCAGTTGAATGGGCAGCGGGTAAAACTGTTTACGCCAATAGTCAGCAACTACTTGTGCTTTTAGGTGGCTTTCATCGGTCACAAATTCGTTATCAAAGCGGCTTCCAGACTCAAAAGCATTTTGAGTCAACATTCGCTGACAGAAACCGTGAATGGTGTATACCGCAGCCTCATCCATTTGTCTTTCAGCGTTAAGCAGAGTTTTAGCCGCGCCAGCATGATCATCGATGGCTTGTAACAAAGGCGCAATCACTGGGTCGTCACTTTGCCCACGTGTAAACGCAATGCGTGCATCATGAATACGAGCACGAATACGATCTCGCAGCTCAGCCGTAGCTGCTTCAGTAAAGGTCACCACCAGAATTTGGTCTACGGTTAGCGGCTCATGGTGTCGAGTGGCTTCAGTCAGATCACCTTGTGGAGCGGCCGTGCCATGCCCGAGCAGTAGGCGTAAGTACAAGCCAGCGATGGTAAATGTTTTACCTGTACCCGCTGATGCTTCAATTAAACGCGCGCCATGAAGTGGAAACGTCATGGTATCGAGTGTCTGTGGAGCGATTACCTGAACACTGCTTGTGGTCGTCATGCCTTACTGCCTTCTGATAAATATGTTGTTACAAATGTGACCTAGCGTGGAAAACGTCATTCAATTTACGTCCTACGCTGATTTGTTAATAGTTAGTGCGATCTCTCTCACGGATCAATTCGGATCGCCTCGCTACTATGCGCCCACGAGTTCAGGAGCGCGTACGAGTTTTGTACTTTACGGCGTTACTTTGAACCACAGAATAATGGTCCCTCTGACCTGTGGCCGTACAGCGAACGCCCTACACTAATAATGATTTACTGGCGGCCACTTTATTTCCTGTACCTTGCTTCTATTCACCTTGATTCCCTTCATCTTGAAAGCAAGCGTACCAAACGCTTACCAGCGACTCTCTTTTGTCTTTCATTAATTCAGCGCACTCGCTATTGATCTTGTCGATCACAGCCACCTACTCCTGATCTTCCAGATCGGCAGCAGCCAACCTTGCCGCCTGTAGCACAAGCGTTGAATACATACGCGACTCAGTAGCCAATTCATCGTCCCATTTAGACCAGATTCGCGAGATGTAGGTATCTCTACCCTCGCCCGTGAAGGCGAAGCTGTCATTAAAGGTATCGGCCATTTTCTTGAGTGACTTTTCTTCATCATCGACCCACTTACCACGGCTAAAGCCCGCTTCAACACCAGCTAATGCCGTTTTCGGGAAGTATGGCAATGGTGCAGTCATACCTTGATAAAACAGTCGTACTAACTGAGCTAATATACTCTTCGCTTGCTGCGCATCGCCGATAGGTTGTAGCGTTTGGTGAACCACGCCCTCTTTTCTGTCATAGCCAATAATATGGGTCGTTTTTCCGTGTCCCATAACAGCGCAGGATAGATGATCAATCCACGCAGCCAAGTAATCTTGAGAGCGTATTTTGCCGCTACGGAAACGCACTAGACCTGATTGATAGTTTTGAGTTAACCACCCCATCAAGCGAACAGGCTTACCTTCGCCTAACACGTCAAACTCGATATTCACTTCGAGATCTTGCTGCGGTGATCCGCTCACAAATCTAATCTCTTTGGCTAAGTCTTCCGCTTGAACACGGTTGGTTTCAAATTCGATGTCACCAAAGGCGCCGACCGGTAATCGACCTTGGGCTTTTTGCTCAGAGACAAACAGTCGCACCGCTTCGTCTGCACCTTCTGGGTGGTCCAGCAACACTTGCAGCAGCGCATCTTTAAGCTGGAAGCTCTCTAGTCCATTGAGTACGAATGGCTCATCGTCTTCCATTACAGGAAGTGGCGGTTCAAACACCACTTTGAGACGGCGATTAAAGAAGTACTGCACTGGCAAACGCCAAAAACGCTGTAACTCAACCAGGTCCAATTCCAACGGGTACGTTGCCCCCAACAAATAGTCATCCAATGCACGATTGAATTCACCACTGCGCTCACCAGAACGATTTGCCGCAGGAAGCCATTCTTTGGCGTAGCTCAATACATGACCTGCATCACCTTGCGTAAAGGCTGCTGGGCTAAATGGTGTCATGGTGTGTTCAAAGCTGATTGCTTGAGTCAGTTTGATACCAGAATCATCACTTGGTAACGCTTGATCTGCACTTAGGCAGTAGTTCTGGTGGCAGTACTCAATCAACTCAGAAACCAATACCGACGGTACTCGCTCAGTATTATCTTGAATCGAGCGGCCGACATAACTGATGTATAAACACTCTTGCGCCGACAACATCGCTTCTAAGAATAGGTAACGGTCATCATCACGACGAGAACGATCTCCCGGACGAGTGCGTCCGTTCATCAAATCAAAACCTTCCGGCGGCATTGAGCGTGGGTAAACACCGTCATTCATGCCTAATAGACAAACAGTTTTGAACGGGATAGAACGCATCGGCATCAGGGTACAAAAGTTCACTTGCCCCGCTAAGAAACGCTGACTGATACGCGCACCCGACAGTTTATTGTTTAAGTACTGATAGATAATGCTTAGCGATAGTTCTTGTTCGAACAAGGCATCATCAAGCTGTTCATTCAGTTGAGAAAGTGCATCACGAATCGACTTAAGCACCACCTCGCCTTCTAGCTCAACGGCGAAGAAATCATCAATCATTTGCAGCAAGGTTTCACGCCACATATCGATGGATTGCGTCTCATCAAGGCGTTGACGGTAATGGGCAATACGATCAATAAAGTGCGCTAACTTACCAGCAAGTTCGGCGTTAATGCCCTGAACTTCGTTATAAGCTGCAATTGGAGAGTGTCCAGTTTCAAACAAACCTGCGGAATCCGACATCGCATAACCCAGTAACATACGCTGGATACCAAATAGCCAAGTATTTTGCTCGGTGGCAGGCAAATCAAACTCTGTTGCCGTAGAAGAATCGACGCCCCAGCGGATACCCGCTTCTTCAACCCACTGCTTAGCTTGTTCAAATTGAAATTCATCAATACCGAAGCGTGCCATCATCGCTGGGATTTCTAATAGCTCTAGAAGTTCAGAAGCTAGACAACGCGTGTTCGGTAACGCGACCAACTGCATGAACGCGGTCAGAATTGGGCTCTCTTGGTCTGCCGTTCTATCCGAGATCGAGTAAGGGATATAACGCTCACCCGGAGCATTACCAAATACCGCCTGAATAGCAGGGCTGTAAGCATTGATGTCTGCCACCATCACAATGATATCGCGTGGTTTTAAGCTTGGATCAGCATCAAACATCGCTAACAACTGGTCATGGAGAACCTCCACCTCGCGCATTGGGCTGTGACAAGCGTGTACCGTCAACGAACGATCGCCCAGCTCAACCACTTGTTTGTGGTTGCTGGAGTCTAAGATGTGATCGTCTTGGTGCTCTTCTAACTCAAGAATATCGGCTTGCAGTTGATGCAGCAGGCTGTCTCTCTCGACATCAATAAAGAACTCATGCTCTTCGCTGTCTGATTGAGACAGCAAGAACAGGTTATCTCTGCCCAGTTTACCCATAGACGCCAGTAAGCTATTACCGACCGCTTGGCTGGTATGCAGTTCGTCTTCAATATTGGCTTCAATGCCATCTTTTAATGGTGAGACTTCGCCTTCTAGCTGAGGTAAACCATCAACCAAAGCAAACTGCTTACGACGCTGCGCTTCCACTCTCGCCAAGTATTTACGGTCACGAATATCGCCCCAGTAATGTTGGCAAGGGTTGGTAAACATCAGGTGGACATCAATCTGCTCGCCAAGCGCTTTCAATGCGTCCATATAACGAGGAGGCAGTGACGAAATACCAAACACAAACAGACGTTTCGGCAGGTGTTGTAACTGGCCTTGTTGATTAGCTAACGCTTCAATGAAGTCGTGATACAAGTTACCACGGTGATATTTCGATTGGCCTTGAGAGAGCGTTTGCTCGTAGAGTGCCTTCCACAAAATCGGTTGCCAAGGGTGCTCTTGTTGCCCTTCACTATCAATCAATTCTGCAACGGGTTCTCCCGCTTCCCACATCGCCATCCACTCAGGTCGATACACCAAGTAGCCATCGAAGATGTCGGCAATTTTCTCTGCCAATTGGTACAACTTCGAATCATCTTCGTCGTTTTCAAGGTAGCGTTGTAGAGGTAAAAAATCAGGGTGGTCAAGCTTAGCGGGTAACAAACTCATCAGCTTCCATGTCATCGCTTCCTTGTTAAAAGCACTGCGTTTAGGTACATCAGGAAGCACTTGGGTAAACATATCCCAAATGAAGGTTGCTGGAAGAGGAAAGTCTATATTTGCTGCTACACCAAACTCTTTGGCGAGTTCCATCTTAAGCCATTGAGACATACCTGGGCTCTGAACCAAGATCTGCTCTTTTTCGAAAGGGTTGGCTAAAGGATCACTTTTGATTAAATGAACGAGAAGGATTTTTAAAGTATCGACTTTATTGGAATGGTAAACAGTAAACAAAGTGCACTCACGCTAATCTTGCCACAATATAAAGCCAGATTAGCATAAGTGCCGTGTTTGGATGAGGAATATAAGCTTATGAAATACCGAAAGCTTAAGGTCCGTTTATCTTTTGAACTATTGCCCTTTACAATCTGCCCGCTACCGCACTTAACACACGGTGAGGTTTGTAATTCATGTAATAACGAACCGCCACATAACCCACTACAAACGTTGCCACAATCAATTCTAGATACGCTAGGCCAAACACTTGATTGATGTAATGCGCTTCAATACCTTGTGCTTGCATCCACGCAGCCAGTTTGAACAAGGCTGTTGCACCAATCACGATTGGGAAGGTAAACGCTGCATAACCAGGGCTAAATGGAAGACGAAGTAGTTTGAAAAACGCCATATAGATAATGAACGTCATCAACACTGCAATACCAAATAGTAAACCAATGATCACAGGTGAAGGGTTAGCAGTAACGGTTAAGTAACCCGCCAAAGATAGGCTTGCCGGTGCTGCCATAATCGCAATCGTTGGTTTTGCAGCATCTGGCACTTCGTGAGAGAAGATCAAACGGTAAACCATGATTGGTAGCATTACTGCGTAAACCAATAAGCCGAATACCAAAGTCGCGTTCGCTACTGGCTCTAAAACTGGATTACCAGAAAAAGAAACGTCTGCCACAATGATACCGATTGGCGGCACAAACCAGCTTGGCACCATGTGGTGAATCTCAAAGTTTTTAGCTCTGTAGTACAAAAAGCTCGTTAGAAACACAACATGCAAAGCCACAGAAGCCAACCACATAGCTTCTTGTAAGAATTGAGAGATTGGCGCCAAAGACGCTGACACCACCATGCACCCCATTGCAAATGTTGGTACCACACTGCCGACAACAGGGTGAGCAAGATCTTCACGCAATAGGTGACCATGAATCAAAAATTTCACAGCTAAAACAAGAAGTAATACCGCCGCAATGCCAGCACTGATCCACTGCACCAAACCCGGTGTGTGTAAGATACCTTGTGCGACTAGAACACCATCCCAACACCAGCCTAAGCTTGCAATTGCGAGTGCTAACCCTGCCATGGGTGTTGGAGCTCCTGTTAATCTATATTTAATACGTTGAATCATGTCAGCCTCTCTTAAACCTAATTCACTAAACTTGTGAACTCATCAGCTTGTTGAAGCCATAATACGCTTGCGCTTCGTTAAACAATATCCAATTATATATAACAAGTGTTCATCAATACTGAACAGAATCCATTTTCACCAGCAGAGTAAAACTAGGAATCTGATGGCTAATATTTCAATAAAACAGCTCAAAGTGTTCGTCACTATTACTCAGCACTCGACATTGACTGCTGCCTCTGAGGCTCTGTTTCTGTCTAAAGCTGCGGTCAGCATGGCACTAGGCGAAATGGAGAAACAACTCGGCCACTCTCTATTTGACCGGGTCAACAACCGATTAATTCTCAACCAAGAGGGACATAAGTTACTTCCATTGGCGGATGAAATATTACATCGTGCTGCTGGTATTGATGTTTTGTTCCGTGATGATCAGCCTTTAAGTGGCAATCTAAAGGTCGGCGCGAGTGACACGATTGGTAATCAGGTCGCACCGTTTATTTTGTCAGGCTTTCGCGAACGAACTCAACATCAGGATCAAAGCTTGTTCATTTCAAACAGTGCACTGATCTGCCAAAAGTTGGTGGATTATGAACTGGATATCGCGCTAATTGAAGGAAAAACATTACACCCTGAACTCATTTCGAGTCAGTTTAGCAGCGATGAAATGTGCATTATTGTTAGTAATCAACATCCTCTCGTTGCCAAAGAAAAAGTGATTTTAAGCGATTTAGAAGACAGCCATTGGATTTTACGTGAATCAGGCTCAGGGACTCGCGAGTTTTTCCTTCGTGCCGTCGCACCGCGCATCGAACATTGGTATGAATCTTTTGAACTCAACACCACAGAAGCAATCATCAACTCTGTTTCTGCCGGTCTTGGCTTTGCCTGTTTGTCTCGTTTAGCTGCTCAGCGAGCGATCGATTCAGGCCGAGTAAAAGCGCTTAATGTGCCACTTGATATGAAACGCCGATTCTGGATGCTGGTCCATAAAGACAAATATCAAAGCCCACTGCTGAAATCTTTCATGAGTTATTGTGAAGACTGGGCGGCACATCAAGATTGAGGCCGCATAGTACGGGCTCCAACTGGACTTTTAACATCAGAAACTGTATAAAAAGCCAGTAAAATTTATCAAACTTAGAGGATTAACCATGGCTGTTATCGTCAAGTACGTGGTGGAACGCAACGGAGAAGAGAAAATGACTTTTACCTCTAAAGCCGAAGCTGACGCATACGACAAAATGCTGGATATGGCTGATGAGCTTTTTGAACTGTTAGGCAAAAGCGATTTAGTTGAAGATGAAGGCAAGCAAGAAGAACTTGCAATGTACCTAGCGAAGAACAAAGAAGAAGTTCTTTACGCATTAGGTGCTAAGCGTAAGCCAGCTCCGAAAAAAGCTAAGAAGCTTGAAGCTGTTGAAGACGCAGAAGAAGATGCAGCTTAACTAGCTGATACCTTTCTAAAAAACGTCAATGACGCCTCTAATCAGAGTTCGTTATTGGCGTTTTTTTATACTTATCGAAATATAATGAAGCTTGTTTATAGTCGAAATCGCTCTAAACATTCGCTTGCATGAAAGTGTGAGGAAGATCTAATCTATAGCCATCAGGTGATGGGGTTCCACCTAAGCTTTTGCTTCAACCGCCCGTTCTTTCCGAACAGTGCTAATGACTCCTACAGAATCGAAAACAGGTAATACTGTTGGACGTATCGCTATTCCTCCATTTTGAAATGGACTTAGTCTATTAAGACCAAGTTCCATGACACCTTTGGATTATCGATACTCAAGATCTGTAGTGAATTAGCCGCACCTCTTCCAACACGTCCTGTTTTCTCAACGCCCTAGGCCTTAAATGGCTCTATAAGTGAGAAAACATTATGCACTACTCTTCAGAAATTCAATCAATGTGCCCTATTCAAAGGGGTGATCTTCACAATTCAGCTCCAATTCCAGTTGAAGGCGCAATGGTTAGCCCAAAAGATGTCATCGCTATTTCTGGCTTAAGCCACGGTGTTGGCACTTGTGCACCACAACAAGGTGCTGCAAAACTGACTCTTAACGTAAAAAACGGCATCATCGAAGAAGCACTCATCGAAACGATTGGTTGTTCAGGTATGACTCAATCTGCCGCGATGGCTGCGGAAATCCTCACCGGAAAAACCATTCTAGAAGCGCTGAATACTGACTTAGTATGTGACGCGATCAACGTAGCGATGCGCGAAATCTTCCTGCAGTTTGTTTACGGTCGAACTCAGTCGGCTTTCTCTGAAGGTGGCCTAGAGATCGGCGCAGCACTAGAAGACTTAGGTCAAACACAGCGCAGCCAAGTTGGCACCAGCTACTCAACCGCAGCAAAAGGCGTTCGTTACCTAGAGCTTGCAGAAGGTTACGTAACCAAGCTTGCACTTGATGATCACAGCGAAGTGATTGGCTACGAATATCTCAACCTCGGCAAAATGATGAAGGCGATTAACCAAGGCGTGCCAACGAATGAAGCGGCCGACCTTGCGATAGGGACCTATGGCCGCTTCGATGAAGCCGTGACCACTATTAACCCACGCCAACAGTAATTTTGCCAATTTAGAGGAAAGATATGATGAACACTCAATTTAATGAATCAGTAACTCGCGTATTGGCAGAAATGAACTTCGACTCGTTGGAGCAAGCAAACCAATACTGTTTATCACATAATGTCGACCCAAAAGCATTAGTGATGGACACCCAACCTATCGCTTTTGAAAGCGCTGCCGATGCTTATATCCTAGGCTCAGCACTGGCGCTATTTCGTAAAGCCACCAGCGCAGAACAAGCCGCTAATATTATTGGTGAAGGTCTTCAAGCATTCACCAAACCTGGCAGTGTTGCTGAACAACGCCAAGTTGGTATTGGACATGGCGCGCTAGCCGCTCGTCTTCTCAATGAAGAAAGTCACTGCTTCGCCTTCCTTGCGGGTCACGAATCTTTTGCTGCAGCAGAAGGTGCGATCAAAATCGCACTAAACGTCAACAAATCACGTCAAAACCCATTGAAAGTGATCTTAAATGGCCTAGGTAAAGATGCCGCTTATCTTATCTCACGCATCAACGGCTTCACTTACGTGCGCACTCAATACGATTACCAAACAGGTGAACTTGTTGAAACAGAACGTCGCCGTTTCTCACAAGGCCCTCGCGGCGACATCTTGTGTTACGGCGCTGATGATGTTCGTGAAGGTGTGGCGATCATGCACAGAGAAGAAGTGGATGTGAGTATCACGGGTAACTCAACCAACCCAACACGCTTCCAACACCCTGTTGCTGGTATCTACAAAGCAGAACGCACTCGCCAAGGTTTGCCATACTTCTCAGTTGCTTCAGGTGGCGGTACAGGTCGAACATTGCACCCAGATAACGTAGCAGCAGGCCCAGCGTCTTACGGCATGACCGATACCATGGGCAGAATGCACGCTGATGCTCAGTTCGCAGGTAGCTCTTCAGTTCCTGCTCACGTGGCGATGATGGGCTTCATCGGCATGGGCAACAACCCAATGGTCGGATCGACGGTTGCATTGGCTGTGGCAGTGAGTGAATCTCAACACGCATAACGACAAAGTGAGTCCCACAATCTGCCTGTTATGTAGAGTCTGTTAGTTGAGAATCAAGCAATAACGGACGACTAAAACTCTACACCTATCACTAAAACCAAACAGCCAGCCTTATGCTGGCTGTTTTTTATTCACACTTGCTCTACTATCTATTTCTAATAATTATTTGTATCTAAGATTAAATACATTCTGCTGTCGTATTTAACTACATATTTTCAAAGGAATAATATGAAAGAGCTCATCATTCATACCATTACCGTGTTCATGGGCTTTTTTGCCATCATGAACCCTATCGCCAACACACCGATCTTTCTTTGATTAACAGGTG
The DNA here is from genome assembly GCF_041471425.1 of Vibrio sp. 10N.261.52.C2. Lineage (NCBI taxonomy): Bacteria > Pseudomonadati > Pseudomonadota > Gammaproteobacteria > Vibrionales > Vibrionaceae > Vibrio > Vibrio sp. 10N.261.52.C2. The sequence continues at coordinate 102,972 of NZ_JBFROH010000016.1, forward strand.
ATAATGATAGGGAAACGGTCAAGTCTATCGCTTTCCGCTCAGTGTTCATCGCCTTCATCATCGTCAGCACCTTTGCTGTCTCGGGTAAACTCATCTTCGACCTCTTTGGTATCACGCTTTACGCGCTTCGTATCACCAGCGGGATCCTCGTGTTCTTGATTGGCTTTCATATGCTGCAAGGTGACTCAACACACTCTAAAGCAAAAGAGAAGGTCAACTCAGACGCTCAACAAGATGCGGCGCTCAGTATCGCCGTCTCGCCACTGGCAATGCCAATATTAGCCGGACCGGGCACCATTGCCACCGCGATGAACTTTGCCAGCACCGAAGGCATCTACGAAACCATCGTCGCCTTTGGCCTACTATGCGCCTTAACCTACGTATTGTTTGTATTTGGCGAGCGCTTCGTTAAAGCCGTTGGACCAAGCGCACTGAACGTGATTACTCGAATGATGGGGTTGATACTCGCGGTAATCGGTATGCAGATGTTGATTGAAGGGATTGAGCAAGCTTATAAGGCACTGTTTATCTAAAGAGGGGATTCACAGGAGAATGTTGATTAACGCACCAATCAATTTGTGTTGATCTGCAGTGTTTTCTCATTGCAGAAAACTATCTCTCAAAAGACAAGCAATATCATTTTACAGACTTTATCCCGATACGCCCTTTCATAACGAGGGCGCTCTCTTTATGATGAACGCAATTAAATTAACTTTGCTAACGGCAGCGCTTGTTATTCGAGCCGTTGTTTTGGAATAGCAAAATCAAGACTCAACACATGGAGATTCAACATGGCTTATTTTTCACTAGCCTTCGGTACGGCAACCAAAAATCGCGACAATAAAATCATTGAAGCGTTCTTCCCTAACCCGCTTCTAAACCCAAGCGACGCTCTTGTAGCAGCTGTAGCTGAAGTGTCAGGTTACGCTGAAGGCAACCAAGCTATCGAAATCTCTGCTGCACAAAGCGCAGAACTGGCGAAAGCATTCGCAGCAAACGATGATGCAGCTAACGCATCTTTCGCAGAAAAAGCGGCAGCGTCTGAACAGCCACTTGTTCTTGTTGTTCTTGCTACTGACGAGAAGCCAGCATCAGTTGCTGAAGGCTTCCTAAAGCTACAACTTATCTCTAACCGCCTAGTACAACCACACGGTACGGTACTGGACGGCATCTTCGGTCTACTGCACAACATCGCATGGACAAACGAAGGCCCTATCGACCTACCTGAGCTGGCTGAGCGTCAAATCGAAGCTCGCCTTGCAGGTCGTGCTCTGTCTGTAGATTGCGTAGACAAGTTCCCTAAAATGGTGGACTACGTAGTACCAACAGGTATTCGTATTGCTGACACTTCTCGTGTTCGTCTTGGCGCACACGTAGGCGAAGGCACAACAGTAATGCACGAAGGTTTCATCAACTTCAATGCTGGTACAACTGGCGTGAGCATGGTTGAAGGTCGTATCTCTGCGGGTGTTGTTGTAGGTAACGGTTCAGACATCGGCGGCGGCGCTTCTATCATGGGTACTCTGTCTGGTGGCGGTACGATGGTTATCTCTATCGGCGAAAACTGCCTACTAGGCGCAAACGCGGGTCTTGGCTTCCCTATGGGTGACCGTTGTACAGTTGAGTCTGGTCTTTACGTGACTGCGGGTACTAAGGTTCGCATGCTAGATAAAGAAGGCAATGAAGTAGAAATCATTAAAGCTCGCGATCTTGCTGGCGTGTCTGATCTTCTGTTCCGTCGCAACTCAATCACAGGCCAAATCGAGTGCCTAGCGAACAAGTCTGCGGTTGAGCTAAACAGCGAGCTGCACAGCAACAACTAATCTAAGCACTAGATGCTAGATGCTAGATGCTAGAAAATAATAAGCCGCTGGGGTTCAATCCAGCGGCTTTTTTGTATGTTCTGGGAATCATTATTGCCCCACTACCAGTCAGAGTTAACAGAATGTTAACATGTATTTGCCCTACTAAAAGTAATCCCTTGTCTGTTGGATATTTGCAAGGCAAACTGCTGGGCAAAAGTTCGAAAACACTCTGAATGTCTAAAAATCGCCATATTTTTCGAAACTAGGGATTTTATATCATTGGCTTTTCGGTTTCGGTTTCGGTGGCTGAAAGTTTGGGATAATTTGAAAACCATTTGGACATAGCTATGCCTGTACTCTTACCAGAGTACTAGCGGCAGAAGTTTCATAATTTCTGTTGCGCTGCGCTTACAAACCGATAAGAACATAAATCGATATCTACTTAGCCATCTTTACATACCTTTACATCACATGACGTTATCTTACTTACATTAGTATATTCTTAAGTAGTGAAACAAAGAGAAGGAAAACGTCATGAAAATCAAAAGCACGATAATCGCGTTACTCGGTATCGTTATTGCCTTCGGAGCAATGGCTGGTGGAATGAATAAAGGCATGAATAACAATATGTCACGCCCAGTATTTTCACAGTTTGATCTCGATGGTGATGGCAAGATAACCGAAGCCGAGTTCAATCAAGCACGCTCAGAACGTATTGCCCAGCGAGCAGAAGAGGGACGTACGTTGAAAAATATCAATCAAAGCCACAGTTTTGCTTCGTTAGATAGCAACGCGGATCGCGCTATCTCTCAACAAGAGTTTAATGCTCATCAAGGCATGGTGAACCCCAAAAATACCATGGGCAAAGGCAAAAACAATCAGTAGCTCAATTCAATCAGGCCTCCATTTGTGAGGCCTGACTTATTTTGAGATCAAGGAAGCAAATCCGCTTATGTTGGTGTGCTACCTTTTGCTTAAGGAAAAGCTAATATATAGTAAGGGAATCGCTATGACTAGGTATAGCTGGTTACAAAGGGCTCTGTTTGTTCCTCCTGTTTTGTTGGGCATCGCGTTATTGGTGATCGCACCAGGGATGAAGGCTGAACCGCCTAATGCGAGTAATACGGCTGCTAAAAAGGTGGTTCGGGTGTTGAAAGTCGAGCCGCGAAATATCCAACCTTCTGCCATCGGATATGGACATACCGAGTCTGTTCAAGACTGGCAGGCACAGTCTGAACTTGACGGCGCGGTTGTGTGGGTTTCTGAGCAATACAAAACGGGCGCTATTATCCGCAAAGACAGCGAACTCCTTAGAATTGACCCCACCGCTTATCAACTTACTATTGCCCGTTTGCAAGCTGAGCTTGAAGTGCTAATGCTAACGAATCAGACCATTATCGATTCGCTCAAGATTGCAGAGAAAGAGTTTGAGGTACAACAGTCAGAATATGCCCGCTCAATCAAATTGAGTGAAACCGGGCATATCTCCAAAACAGAGAAAGACCGCGCGACCAAAGACTTGCTCAGCAGCCAGCAACAGCTCCAGACACAGAAAAACCAACTGGCAATTAATCAAGCGCAGCAAAAGGTTTTGCAAACGGAACTAGCACTTGCAAACCGAGATCTCGAACAAACCGTAATTAAAGCCCCATTTGATATTCGCATTGTCGAAACCTTGGTTGGACTCGCCGAGTATGTCAACAAGGGGGAATTGCTGCTCAAAGCGGATGACATCGATGCCGTTGAGGTTCGCGCGCAGTTTCCGCTTGGTAAAATGCGTCCGCTAAGAAATTCCAATCGCTTTGACTCGCTTGACGAAGATGTTCATAGCAACTTGAGCGCGACAGTCGAGCTCCAAGCAGGCGATAAAGTAATTACTTGGCCTGCCGAGATCAGCCGCTCCGGCGGTGAAATCGATGCTCAGACTCAAAGCCAAAGCCTGGTTGCACAAGTAAATCAGCCCTATCAGCAAGCCATTCCCGGGGAGAAGCCACCACTTATTCGTGGGACTTTCGTTAAAGTCACGATTAAAGCACCAATGATGGAGCAACAAGTCTTGCTACCGATAAACGCCATCCATGATGGTAAAGTTTACACTGTCTCTGAAGGTAAACTGAAAAGCAAACCTGTCAGGATAGATTTCGTCCAAGGGCAGGTTGCGGTGATCAAATCTGGCGTGGAATTCGGTGATGTGGTTGTGCTAAGTAAACTTTCACCCGCCGTTGAGGGGATGGCTTTACAACCGCAACCGGATGAGAAAATCGGCCTTTGGTTGGATACGCAGAGCGGATTTAAAGCCCTAAACGCGATTCAGAAAGAGGGCAAATTATGATCGCTTTTTTTGCTCGGCACACCACTGGCGCCAATGTCCTGATGATGGCGGTACTGCTGTTAGGGGCTTTTGCCTTGCCCAAACTGCAGAAAGACACTTTTCCGTTGACGCCGACCAAAAATATTGAGGTTCGGATCGTTTATCCGGGCGCGTCACCTTTTGAGATGATGGAAGAAGTGTGTTACCCGTTGGAAGATTCTCTCGATAAGCTGAGTGGAATTAAAGAGTTAAGCTGTGATGCCCGAGAGAGTTTGGTCATCGCCAATGTGGAAATCGGCGATGATGAAGACATTGACACTTTAACCAGCGATATTCAACAGCAGGTTAACGCCATCAGTGATTTTCCGGATCGAGTTGAGCAGATCACGGTGTCGAAACTGGACCGAGTGGCAACGGTGGCCAGTGTCGCGATTACCGGCAATATGTCAGATAGGGACTTATATCTCTATGCCCAACAAATTAAGCACAAGTTAAAAGAGAGCCCATTGATCGCTCAGGTGACCGTGAGCGGTTTTGCGGATCAAGAAATAGAAATTCGCGTATCGCAGTGGAAGTTGCAGCAGTACGGCCTGAGTGTGTCCGACTTGTCCAATCTAGTACAACAGCAAAGTATCAGCACTCCTGCTGGCGTATTTAGTAATGACTTGGAAGAGATCAGCGTCCGCTTCGACCACTTAGGCAGCAACGTCAGAGACTTCGAAAATATCGTGATTAAATCCAGTGAGACGGGGACTCAGGTTCGCCTCGGTGATGTTGCCGTTATTCAGCAGAAGTTCACTAGCGATGAAAATCAAATCCTGTTCAATGGTCAGCGTGCCGCTTTGCTTCAGGTGTCCAAAACGCAATTTCAAGATACCTTAACGGTCAAAGATGCGATCGTCAGCATCGTTGAAAAAGAACAGGCGAGAGCCCCTGAAGGCGTCGCTTTAACCATCACCCAAGATTCCAGCACCAATATTATTGAGCGTCTGAGAATCCTCACCAGCAATGGCGCACAGGGATTAGCACTGGCATTTTTGATGTTGTGGGCGTTTTTTAATATTCGCTTTAGCTTTTGGGTCACCATGGGGCTGCCGGTTTCATTCCTTGGCGCCATTTTTGCGATACAACTTCTCGGTTATACCCTGAATATGATGACGCTGGTCGGGCTGATTGTCGCGATTGGTCTGCTAATGGACGACTCGTTGATCATTGCAGAAAACATCGCTGCCAAGAGGCAACAAGGGCTACCCGCGTTTGACGCTGCAGTTGAAGGTACCAAACAAGTCTTCCCAGGTGTGATTGCATCGTTTGCTACCACCATCATGGTGATAGGGCCGCTGATGTTTCTCACAGGCAAGATGGGCGAAGTACTACGCTATATTCCCATCGTGTTATTGATTACCTTGCTTGTTAGTCTGATAGAAGCTTTCTTGATCTTGCCGTCTCATTTGGCACATAGCCATACTGAATCTCGCTCCAATCCTATACGGGACAAGTTCATTGCCGGTTTTGAAAACATCAGAGACAGATTCTTTGTGCCAGTGAGTGTCAAGGCGATGAATGCACCTTATCTTTCAGTAGGGATATTGGTGATGGTGGTGATGATTTCAACCGCTTCCATTTTGTCAGGTTGGCTGAAATTCAAAGCCATGCCTGCCTTGGAAAGTGATGTGCTGCAGGCGCGTATCTTGCTCCCTCAAGGCAGTTTACTGAGCCAGACAGAGGCGGTGGTGGAGAAGGTTTCAAACGCGCTTGATGAACTCAACCAAGAATACGCAGAGAAATACCCAAGCTCAAAACCTTTGGTCGCGAGCACCACGATCATGTTCAACTCAAATGCTGATGCTAATGAGTCGGGGCCGCATATGGCAACCGTCAGTGCCGATCTATTGCCAGCGCAATTTAGGCAGCAGAGCATTAAAGATCTGATCCAAGATTGGAAACAAAAAGTAGGCCCTACGGCGGATGTGGTTTCACTCAAGTTTACCGATAAAGAACGGGGCATTGCTGGCAATGGCATTGATATTCGGGTTCAGGGTGAGTCGTTACAAGAGCTCAATCAAGTCAGCCGCTCGCTGGTGAAATGGTTGAAGGGATTTGACGGTGTCTATAACCTCTCCACCGATCTGCGTGAGGGCAGAACCGAATTTCACGTTAACCTTAAAGATGAAGCTGGCGTGATGGGAGTTAATGCTTCCAACATTGCTCAAACGCTGCGCAGCGCGGTAAAAGGCAGTACTGATCTGACGGTTTTCCAACAAGGCGAGCTGGTGGATATTAGTGTGAGACTGGATGAGTTTACGCACCAAGCTAGCCTGTATGAGTTGAATAACTTGATGGTGACGGCAGGCAATGGAACCCTAGTTCCATTATCAAGTGTTGCGACGTTTGACAGAAAACAAGCCTTCTCGCGAATTCACCGCATTAATGGGATGAACACTGTGGTTGTGCAAGGCAATATCGATACGCGGGTTGCCAATGCGCGTGAAATCATGCTGCAGTTCAATAGCGAATTTGTCTCGCAAACTCAACACAAATTCCCAGACATCACCTTCACCTCGCAAGGTCAGGATAAAGAAAGCTCAGATACGGGCTCCTCGCTGGCGACCTTCTTTGCTCTTGGCGTGGTGGGGATTTATCTTATTTTAGTGTTCCTGTTACAAAGCTACACTCAACCGATTGCTGTGCTGCTGGCAATCCCTATGGGCTGGATTGGTGTGGTATGGGGGCACTTGGGCATGGGGTTCGATTTGACTATTCCAAGCTTGGTTGGCTTTGCTACCTTAGCGGGTATCGTCGTTAACGATAACATTCTGTTGGTCAATTTTATTAAGAAGAATATCGCCCAAGGCGAGCGCTTGATAGACGCTTGTCGAGAGGCGGTACGTGACCGATTTAGAGCGATATTTATCACCTCGTTAACCACATTTGCAGGATTGCTTCCACTGTTAATCGAAACCAGTACGCAAGCGCAATTTCTGATCCCGTTAATTGCCAGTATTGCGTTTGGCTTAGTCTCGGCTACGTTACTAGCGTCAATTGTTGTGCCTTGCGTGCTGCTTATTTTGGACGATTTAAAGCTGACCAAATGGGCAGAAGGTGCTCAATCTTCCCTTTGAGGCCCTTGGGAGTGCATGCTGAACCATGTCATTTAGCCCGGCATGAAAATGGTAGTTTGCGTAGAATTTATTTGGCGATTAAACCCTATCACTGACTGCTGTTTTTTTGCGTACAAAAAACAATAGGGTCAGGTCTTGTCTTTTGCTCTTTGGTGGCAGTTTTTCTATCAGGTTTAGTTATTTGTCATACCTGAAGTTATTAGTCATTTGCTAATGTTTGATTTTCCAAAACTCATTTTTGTCCAAAAGTTTGTTATACACACATCCACTATACGGTGATCCCTACACCACACTCACCACCAAAAAAAGCGCAGACCTTTCGATCTGCGCTTGTGGTTATTGTCCCGATAACACTGTTTAAATCGTTTTCAATTAACCCACGTTCTTACGTGCGTTTTGGAACATACGCATCCAAGCGCCATTCTCGCCCCAACCTTCCGGAGACCAAGAGTTTGCAACCGTACGGAATACACGCTCTGGGTGAGGCATCATAATTGTCACGCGGCCGTCAGTCGTTGTTAAACCTGTGATAGCGTTTGGCGAACCATTCGGGTTATTCGGGTATTGCTGCGTTTGGTTACCGTTGTTATCAACGTAACGTAGAGCAACCGTACCTGAGTTTTCAATCGCGTTTAGGTGGTCGTTATCACGTACTTCTACGCGGCCTTCACCGTGAGAAACAGCGATTGGCATACGAGAACCTTCCATGCCGTTGAAGAATACAGAATCTGACTTCTGAACTTCTACTAGGCTGAAACGTGCTTCAAAGCGCTCAGATTCGTTGCGAACGAAACGTGGCCAGTACTCCGCACCTGGGATAAGTTCACGTAGATTCGACAGCATCTGACAACCGTTACACACACCTAGAGAGAAGGTATCTTCACGCTTGAAGAAGTTTTCAAACTGGTCACGAGTAGAGTCATTAAACAAAACCGACTTCGCCCAACCTTCACCAGCACCTAGTACATCACCGTAAGAGAAGCCACCACATGCCACAAGGCCGTTGTATTCTTCTAGTACCGCTTGACCTGTTAGGATGTCGCTCATGTGAATATCAGTTGCTTCGAAGCCTGCACGGTCGAATGCTGCTGCCATCTCAACGTGAGAGTTAACACCCTGCTCACGTAGAATCGCCATCTTAGGCTTAGCACCTGTGTTGATGAACGGTGCTGCGATGTCTTCGTTTACGTCAAAGCTCAGTTTCACGTTCAGACCTGGGTCCGAGTTGTCTTTCTTCGCTTCATGTTCTTGGTCAGCACATACTGGGTTATCACGCAGACCTTGCATCTTGTGCGTTGTCTCAGCCCAGATAGTACGTAGTTCAGTACGGTTACGTTCAATCACTACAGACTCGCCAGACTTAATCACTAGTTCATCTGATGCTTCCCCTTCACCAACAACGCTGCCAATCACATGAGAACATGCTTCTAGACCGTTAGCTGCAAGAGTAGAAAGTACTGCGTCTAGGTCGTCGTTACGGACTTGGATTACTGCACCTAGCTCTTCGTTGAACAGTGCTGCTAGCGTGTCTTCACCTAACGCTTCAATGTTTGCATTAACACCACAGTGACCTGCGAATGCCATTTCTGCTAGCGTTACGAATAGACCACCATCGCCTTTATCGTGGTAAGCGACAACTTGGTCGTTCGCTACAAGTGCTTGAACGCCTTCGTAGAAACCTTTTAGTTGCGCTGCGTTGTCTACGTCTGCTGGCTTGTCACCAAGCTGCTTGTAAACCTGTGCAAGTGCTGTTGCACCCATACGGTTTTTGCCGTTACCTAGGTCGATAAGAACGAGGCTTGTATTACCTTTGTCAGTGCGAAGCTGAGGAGTAATCGTCTTACGAACATCTTCAACACGTGCAAACGCAGTGATAACAAGAGATAGCGGAGACGTTACTTCTTTCTGCTCGCCATTCTCTTCCCACTTAGTCTTCATCGACATTGAGTCTTTACCCACTGGGATAGTTAGACCCAGAGCTGGACATAGTTCTTCACCAACCGCTTTAACCGCTTCGTAAAGACCTGCATCTTCACCTGGGTGACCTGCTGGAGACATCCAGTTAGCCGACAGTTTAATGTGTTTGATATCGCCGATGTTGGTCGCTGCGATGTTAGTAATTGCTTCACCAACCGCTAGACGAGCCGATGCGCCGAAGTCTAGAAGTGCCACTGGCGTACGCTCACCAAGAGACATAGCCTCACCGTGGTAAGAGTCGTAGCTTGCCGCTGTTACTGCGCAGTTAGCAACAGGAACCTGCCATGGACCAACCATTTGGTCACGAGCTACAAGGCCTGTTACCGAGCGGTCACCGATGGTGATAAGGAATGTTTTCTCAGCGACTGTTGGCAAGCGAAGAACACGGTCAACCGCTTCGTTCATCTCGATGCCAGAACGGTCAATCGCAGGGTTGTTAGCTTTTAGCGTTTTCGCGTCACGGTGCATCTTAGGTGTTTTACCTAATAGGATGTCCATTGGCATGTCGATTGGCGTGTTGTCGAAGTGTGAATCTTCTAATTTCAGATCACGTTCTTCAGTTGCTTTACCAACCACTGCGTACGGTGCACGTTCACGCTTACAAATCGCGTCGAACGTTGCCATGTCTTTATCAGCAACCGCCATTACATAACGCTCTTGAGATTCGTTACACCAGATCTCAAGTGGGCTCATGCCCGGCTCATCGTTTGGCACGTCACGTAGATTAAAGATACCGCCACGCTCACCATCGTCGACTAGCTCAGGAAGAGCATTCGAGATACCGCCCGCGCCCACATCGTGGATAAATGCGATTGGGTTCGCATCACCAAGCTGCCAACAACGGTCGATAACTTCCTGACAACGACGCTCCATCTCTGGGTTTTCACGTTGTACAGAAGCGAAATCAAGATCTTCAGAAGAAGAACCAGAATCCATTGAAGATGCCGCACCGCCGCCAAGGCCGATGTTCATCGCAGGACCACCTAGAACGATTAGGCTTGCACCTACCGGGATCTCTTTCTTCTGAACGTGCTCATCACGGATGTTGCCAAGACCACCAGCTAGCATGATTGGTTTGTGGTAACCACGCACTTCTTCACCTGCGTGAGAGTTTACTTTCTCTTCGTAAGTACGGAAGTAGCCAAGTAGGTTTGGACGACCAAATTCGTTGTTGAATGCCGCGCCACCAAGAGGACCTTCAAGCATGATATCCAGAGCAGTAACGATACGGCTTGGCTTACCAAAGTCAGTTTCCCAAGGTTGAACGAAGTTCGGGATCTTAAGGTTAGATACAGAGAAAGCAACAAGACCCGCTTTTGGCTTACCACCAATACCGGTTGCGCCTTCATCACGGATTTCACCGCCTGAACCTGTCGATGCGCCTGGCCACGGTGAGATTGCCGTTGGGTGGTTGTGCGTTTCAACTTTCATCAAGATGTGTGTTTTTTCTTGGTGGTAGCTGTACTGGCGAGTTTCTGGATCTGGGAAGAAACGACCAACTTCAGAACCTGTCATTACCGCTGCGTTATCTTTATAAGCAGACAGAACATGTTCTGGTGTCGTTTCAAAGGTGTTCTTAATCATCTTGAACAATGATTTTTCTTGCTTAACGCCATCGATAGTCCAATCAGCGTTAAAGATCTTATGACGACAGTGCTCTGAGTTCGCTTGTGCAAACATCATTAGCTCGATGTCCGTCGGGTTACGACCTAGCTTCTCAGTGAAGCTTTCAAGAAGGTAATCAATCTCATCTTCTGCAAGTGCAAGACCTAGGGTAACGTTTGCTTTTTCAAGCGCTTTACGTCCACCAGTTAGTAGGTCAACTTCCGCATAAGGAGCAGGCTCAGCAACGGTAAATAGTGCCGCCGCTGATTCGAAGTCAGTGAAAACCACTTCCATCATACGGTCGTGCAGGATTGCTTTCAGCTCAACAAGTTGAAGTTCAGAAAGTTCAGCAGAGGTTTCAATGTAGAAAGCAGTACCGCGCTCTAGACGTGACACTTTAGCCAGTCCGCAGTTGTGTGCGATATCTGTTGATTTTGAAGACCAAGGCGAGATAGTGCCTGGGCGTGGCGTTGCAAGCAGCAGTAAACCTTCAGGTTCATGCTCTTCAATCGTTGGACCGTAAGTCAGTAGCTTTTCTAGCTTCTCAACTTCAGACTCATCTAGGTCTGCCGTTAGATCAGCAAAGTGGGCAAACTCAGCGTAAATACCTGTTACAGGTAAGCTTAATTCACGACAAAGCTCTAAAAGCTTGTTAACACGAAACTCAGATAGAGCTGGGGAGCCACGCAAAATTCTCATGTGCTTACGTCTCTTATGCAGTTGATTAAGGTAGTATTGGAATAAATTCAGTGGGTTAAAGGAAAAACCTAACTGTTTTCTTCGAAGCTATTCCCGAAGGTTTAAAAACCTATGCCGATCCCACCTCTTCAATGCGAGCGCATTATAAAGCATTTCTTTTTGTGACGTAACACCAAAAGCAACCGTTTGCGTGATTTTTTTTATCTTTCTGCGTAAATGGTACTTTTGCTGCATTTATCACCACTTTTACAACTGTTTAATTAAACCTGCTTTGCCAGCCTTGCGGGGTTTGGTATAAAGGAGCTTCCACTTTTCGAGATTTCATTTTGATGCCTAAATTTACGCTCATCTTTTCGTCTAAGTTCCTTCTGCTCGCCATCGCCCTATTTGGGTTGGCTGGATGCCAGATTGAATCTGAACCTAAAAGTGTCCTTGAGCAGATACGAGATCGCGGTGTTCTTCGTGTCGGCACCCTAAATAACCAACTCTCTTATTACATTGGTCCTGATGGCCCTGCAGGCTTGGATTACGAATTAGCTCGTGAATTTGCGCAGGAGCTTGGTGTAAAGCTTGAGGTTAAACCCGCTTACCGTTTGTCAGGCTTATTCCCTGCGTTGAAGAAAGGCGAGATCGACCTTATCGCGACCGGCTTAACGCAAAATAACAAACTGACACGCGCTTACCGCGCCGCGCCTGCTTATTACTATGTAAGCCAACAGGTCGTGTACAAAAAGGGCCAATGGCGCCCAAGAAACCTTGAGCAATTGATCAATTTTGAGAATGAGCGTCAGGCTGAGTTTGTAAAAGCACAAGCTGAATCAGAAGCTGCGGTATCAAGCGAGACGCTGACGCCCTCTTTGGTTGTGGTGAAAGACTCGCACTTTGAACCAACACTCAAACTGCTGCAGAAAACGCACGATGACTTCATCTATGACGCGGTTGGCAATGCAGACATCAATGACCTGCTAAAAGAAGTATCAACAGGCGAACGTTTATTCACAGTGGCCGACTCTATCGAGCTATCACTGGCGCAACGTTTGTACCCAGATGTTGCCTTGGCATTTGAGCTGACAGAAGACCAACCTATCTCTTGGTACCTAAATAGATCGGAAGATGAAAGCCTGTATGCTTTGCTGATTGAGTTCTTCGGTAACCTAAAACAGTCTGGTGAACTGGCTTCACTAGAAGAGAAATACATCGGCCACATCGGCACTTTTGACTACGTTGATACTCGTGCCTTTATCCGCGCACTGGACAGCAAGTTGCCAAAATGGTCGCCGCTATTTCAAAGGTACTCTCAAGAATTTGATTGGCGCTTGATTGCCGCTTTGGCCTACCAAGAATCACACTGGAACCCTGTTGCGCGCTCACCAACGGGTGTTCGTGGCATGATGATGTTGACACTGCCCACCGCGAAGAGTGTTGGGGTAACCAACCGTCTCGACCCGAACCAGTCGGTACAAGGCGGTGTTGAGTACCTGCGTCGTATCGTGAACCGAGTACCAGATTCAATCACTCAACACGAAAAGATCTGGTTTGCACTTGCTTCATACAATGTCGGTTACGGGCACATGATGGACGCGCGTCGCCTCACGAAGGCACAAGGAGGAGATCCTGATGCTTGGGGCGATGTGAAAGACAGATTACCTCTGTTAAGACAGAAGAAGTACTACAGCCAAACTCGCTACGGCTATGCGCGTGGTGATGAAGCTAGAAATTACGTTGAAAACATTCGCCGTTATTACCAAAGCATTATTGGCCATGTAAATAAGCGCAATAAAGAACAAGAAGCGACCCTTGAAGGTTTGGTGGTGATCCCACCTTTAGAAACCTCAGGTGCTGAATCGAGTATCAGCGCAGCTCAGTCGACAGTAAGCAGTTCTGAGCCTTCACAGTAAAACCCAAAAGAGCAATGCCATCTAGCATTGCTCTTTTTTATTGTCTTTTTTCGACTCTTCTTTCGTCACTAAGGGATAAGGGAAGCAGGCAAGAAAATGATGATGAGATCTAGAGTGTCATATTGCAGTAACAATCGAACCTTATAACGGCACACCACAATCAAGATTATGCTCTGTTGCACTGCAATGCTGGCTTTAGACTAGAACTGCTCTTCTATTTAAGCCAAGCGTGCGACAGGCCAAACAAACGAATAACACTATAATTAAATCGTTAGTCCAAACTAAAAAGTCAGACGACAAATAGGAAATCATTGAAATGATGAAGAAACTGAAATCGAAACGCCTTGATAAGACCGTTGCTGCAAACCGTCGTAAGCGTATGCTTTCAAATAATAAGAAGAAGATCATTTGGCGCAATCGCGCTTTCATGCAGATGATTGCTGAGTAAATGTAGTTACTCAGTCAGTTTGCTTGGCACTCTTGCCCGAAAGTACGCTGCTATTTCTTATTGCCAGCCTTCATCTCTGCTTCTAAACGCTGCTCTTCCAACAGACGTTCTTGCTTTCGCTTCTCTTTTATCTCTTTTCTACGACGCTTGAAAAACGCTTGTAATTGCTCACGGCACTCTTCCTCTAACAAACCATGTTCAACGTCGGCATAGTGGTATGAGGCCTGGCTTTCAAACAAATTCAACACTGTACCTGCAGCGCCTGCTTTTAAGTCTGGAGCACCAAACACAATGCGCTTTACTCGGCTGTGTAGCAAGGCACCTGCGCACATTGGGCAAGGCTCTAGCGTAACGTATAAAGTGGTATCGAGTAGCCGATAGTTTTCTAAGGTTTGACCGGCTTTACGCAAGGTTTCAATTTCTGCGTGTGCCGTAGCATCGTGGCTGCCAATCGAACGGTTCCATCCTTCAGAGATAATCTCCCCATCTTTTACTAATACTGCACCAACAGGAACCTCTCCCTCGCTCTCTGCTTGCGTAGCCACCTCGATGGCGCGTCGCATGAAGATTTCATCTTGAGGGGTGAATTGATGGTCTGACAAAGGGAACTCCAGAAACAAAGGATAAAAACGAAAATAGGTATGCGGTGAAGCATACCTAATCTTAGAGATAATGAACAATAAAGAGGTAATAGACAACAACAGACAATGAACCATTGCTGGTTGGTCGAACTGTTAGCTATTAGCGTCTTCTATGTCATCGGCTATTGGCGTCGCTTTGATACTCACAATGCGATTGTTCTCAACAGAGATAATTTCAAACTGCCACTGCTGGTATTGAACAACTTCGCCTGCATCCGGTAAGCGCCCTATTAACCATGTCACAAGGCCATTCAGCGTTTGGAAGCTCTCGCTTTCGCCCTCAAAATCCGATAGCTCTAAACGGTTTTTCAGTTCACTGATAGGAATCAATCCATCCACCAACAAACCGTCTTCCACTTGCTCGGTCCAAAGATCGTTCGGATTATTCGATAGCTCGCCAGCAATCGCCTCAAGAATATCGTAATGAGTCACAAGACCTTGAACATCGCCATACTCGTCGACAATGAATGCCATCTCGGTGCCCGACTCTTTAAAGTAGCCAAGTAGACGCAGAGCTTTCATCGATTCTGGAACATAGATCGGCGAGCGAGACAGCCCCATGATCACTTGAATGCTTAGATTGCCCGCCTGATTCAGCAAGGCTTTGGCTGACACTGTACCCACCACTTTATTGAGGTGATCTTGGCACAATGGAAACACACTGTGTTTTGATGAACGCAGTTTCTTTAATATCTGCTCAACGGGTTGGTCGACATCCAGAAAGTCGATGTCTCGACGCGGAGTCATCAATGAGCTCACAAGACGATCATCAAGCTGCAAGATATTACGAATCATCTCTTGTTCGCCGCGTTCAATCACACCCGATTCTGAGCCCTCTTTCACAAGTGCATGGATATCATCTTCGGTAACGCTATCTTCTTCACCGCCTCGGCCCATCAACTTAAGAATACCTTCCGTTGAAGCCGACAACGCAAACACAAACGGCGTCGCGATTTTAGATAACCAGAAGATTGGCAGCGCGACTAACACAGCAATGTTTTCAGCTTGAGACTGAGCAAAACGCTTTGGTACCAACTCACCGACAACGATAGCGAAATAAGTAATACCTACCACCACAACCGCAGTAGACAAGATGTTCGCTTGTGTTGGGTCTAGTCCCCACAGTTCAAGTTGAACGGCTAGTGGAGCCGATAGCGTCGCCTCACCCACAATCCCGCTGAGTAGGCCGATTACCGTGATACCGATTTGGATTGTAGAGAGGAAGCGGGTTGGGTTTTCTTTGAGATCAAGAGCAACCTGAGCGGAGCGGTGTTTTTCGGCTAAGCGTTTCAGCCGACTATTTTTTGCTGCTACCAATGCAATCTCAGACATGGCAAACAGACCATTTAAAACAATTAACCCTACTAAAAGCAGAATTTTCATGTGGCTTGGATTTCCTAAATTTACCGGCCAACAATTAGCCGTAATCCGGAGTATAAGCTGAGTGCCTTTATTTTGAATATAAAAAGTTTTGAATATAAAAAGTTTTGGATATAGAAAGTTATGGATATAAAAACCTTGGATATAAAAAACGGAAAAAATAGCGAAAAAAAGCCCGCACATTTCGGTGCGGGCTTAGCAATGAATAAAGCTTAGTTTTGCTTAGTTCAATCTTACATTGTGTAAGTGTAAGGTGCTTGGATACCTAGTGGGATACCAAGAGCCCAGTAAGCTAGCAAGAAGATAGACCAACCGATTAACATCGCAATCGAGAATGGCATCATTAGAGAAGCTAGAGTACCGATACCTGTCGACTTAACGTAGCGCTGACAGTAAACAACAACCAGTGGGAAGAACACCATTAGTGGAGAGATGATGTTAGACACTGAGTCACCTACACGGTAAGCCGCTTGAGATAGCTCAGGAGAGATACCCACAACCATTAGCATTGGAACTAGGATAGGACCAATCAGTGCCCACTTAGCTGAAGCAGAACCAACAAGAAGGTTAACTGCAGCCGTTAGTAGAATCATACCAACAACCGTTGCTTCACCTGGAAGGTCCATCGCTTTCAAGCCTTCAGCACCGTAAAGTGCCAGCATAGTACCGATGTTTGATTGAGCGAATGCAGATAGGAACTGAGCACAGAAGAACGACATTACAATGTATGCGCCCATCGTTGCCATCGTCTCAGACATTGCTTTGATAACATCATTACTATTCTTGAATGTACCCGCTACACGGCCGTAGACGATACCCGGAATAATAAACAAGATGAAGATCAGAGGAACGATAGACTTCATTACTGGTGCTGAGAACGCCGTTAATTCGCCTTCAGGTGAACGAAGTGCTGAGTTTTCAGGCATTAGAGCCGCGATAAGCAGACCAATACCGGCAACCATTGCCCAACCAGCGAATTTGAATGCTTTAGATTCAATGGCTGTGAACGTACCTAGATCAGGTGCTTGTTCTGCATCTTCATCTACAGGCGTATTAGCAAGACGAGGCTCGATAATTTTCTCTGTAACGTACCAACCAATTGCCACAATTAGAATTGAAGACAAACCAGTAAAGAAGATGTTCGCTAGAGGGTTGATCACATATGCAGGGTCAAGAACGTTTGCCGCTGTTTGAGTGAAACCAGCTAGTAGCGGATCAATACCTGAAGGGATAAAGTTCGCTGAGAAACCACCTGATACACCAGCAAACGCTGCTGCAATACCCGCTAGAGGGTGACGACCCGCAGCGTGGAAGATGATACCGCCAAGAGGGATTACTAGAACGTAACCTGCATCAGCTGCTGTGTGAGACACGATAGCAACCAAGATTAGCATCGGCGTTAGTAGCTTAGCTGGCGTGAAGTTAAGCATCTTCTTAAGGCCAGTCGTAATGAAGCCTGAAGAGTCTGCAACGCCAACACCTAGCATAGCAACAAGTACGATGCCTAGAGGTGCGAAGCCTGTGAACGTGGTAACCATATTCGCTAGGAAGCTAGCAAGCGCTTCACCAGTTAGTAGGTTGTTTACTTCAAGAGCAGCACCCGTTTGAGGGTTGATTAAGTCGAATGAAAGATTCGATAAAAGTGCAGATGCTACCCATACAATAACTAGAGCCCAGAAGAACAGGATTGCTGGATCTGGAATTTTGTTGCCGGCGCGTTCAATGAAGTTTAGAAAGCGGTCCATACCACTGATCTTCTCAGTCGATGGTGCTTTTTTTACGGCTTGGTTACTCATGGTAACTCCATATGTGATGTTGTTTTGTTTAGGCCTAATATAAGTTTTGACCACGGCCTATTGGTACAGCACATATTCTATTAAAGTCGTTATTAAAAAGCACAAGATTCCACCTGATTTTCCATAAATGGAGACATATTTTGCAAAAATACCATACAACCACAACAATATAAAAACACAAAAAACACCATTCCATATACAGAGTTTTAACTAGCACGTAAACAATGTCCGAGGAGTGAAAATTATCAGTAAAAGGGGTAGCATGAGCCTTGGCATGCAGTAAACGTTTGCTTGAGGGTCAATCAAACTCACTGTATTTGGAGAGCATAGTTTCGAGGTAAATACTTTGTGCGTGGTTCATACGATCTTGCCATGCAATTGTGACAGTAATGCTTTTTAATGCGCTAGACAGAGCACCGTTTGCATTAGTCACTTCACAGGTCATGGCATAGGCAGAACCCGACAAACCGGATAAAGGATCTGAACTTGCTATGTTGAGACAATGACTCGCCTGATTTAGTTCCGAAAAAGGAATTAAACCTACCGCCCCACTCGCATTAGACGCCCGAGTTCGATAATACTCCATCTGCCTTTCTGCAAAATGCAGCGCTTCGATACTCTGAATCGCATAGTCGGCTTTCTGCTCAGTGTAGGTCTGCAGCTTGACCATGCCTAACGCGGCCACGCCCACCAGTAGAAAAGAGATAAGTACTTCAAGTAAACTAAAACCACGCTGGTTAGAAATCACTCCATGAGCCCTTTTTCCACTGTATTTCGACAGGTTCATCATGCGGGTTGTATTCTCCTCGATAATCTAGATTCATCGAGCCTTTAATCGTAGAAAGCCCCCCGATTGAATCCAAAAATATGCCTCCTTTAGGGAAGAAGGAAGCGTTAGCTATATAGGTACTATTTTCTTTAACCAATAAAGAGTAATCCATCGTTGCTGGTAACTTATCCCAACTATCAGCAAGAAAGTCCGTGTTGTTTTCAGCACCTGAAGCGTCCTTGAAGACACTCATGTCATTCAAGTGATAAAAAGCACCATCAAGTACACTGGCGTTTCCATTTGCGAAAATCCCATTTTCGACCACTAAAGATCGTGGTGTGATCGTTCCTGCACTATCCACAATATTAATGGCTGGGTGCCAAACTACACAGTCCCCAATGACCCACACCTTAGTTTTACCAGCTGAAAAGGCATCATTGATTCGAGTACTGCACTCCTTGCCCACGTATTTATTTGTGTTTGAATCGAAATCTACATGCACGGTATTCCCGTGAGAATCCGTCTCTAATAGGTTTATTACCTCATATTCATTACTTTTAAGGGCGTTGATATTGTCCGTTGTTTTCTTTACCCCGAAGTAGTTTTCGAAACCATTTAGATTGGTGTCATGAACGTAATCACTCATAAAAGCACCGCTAGGATCACTACCCGATGCGGTAATCGTTGCGCTCTCACTCAAGTCAGTTACCGCATCTTTACAAGCGCTAAAATCTGCAGGTGCATTCTCAGGATTAGAAACGGTGGTTAAGCTCCCCCCTGTACCTTTGGTGTGTATAACAGAGTCGAAAAACCGAACTGCCACACACTCATATACACCGTTGTTACTGGTTTCACTGAGTTCAGGGTCGATATCCATGATGTCCTCGGAAATAATTTCGAGAGCCGATATTGCTTGTATGGCCCCCAAACCCGAATCATTAGAAAATCGAATTTCTTTATTAATCGATGTTCTGTTGGCGGTTGAGACAAGGATATTAGCGTTATCGGATGATTTATCTAATGAAGAAAGCTTGTTGCTACAGGAATCCAGGAGATCACCTGGGATCGCGGTACTGCTGTTTTCAATAATAACGCTTAGACCACACTCCAATCCCCCCTCGGCGGTCCAATGTTCTTTGCGAGCTTGAACCTCGTTTTGAGCACGCTTTATTTGGTAAAAAGTGGTTTTAAAGCTACCAAGAGAAACGATCAGCACACCAATCAATAGAATACTGACTAGAAGTAGTGTTACCGCTCCATTTTGCTTTAATCGCATCATTGCCAATTCCTTTGTACCACTGAAGTCACTACTCTCTGACTTTCATCTGCATTCACAAGAGAAGCTTCTAGAGCGATATCGACTCTTTGCGAGGTTGCCAGACTGTTAGATAACTCAGTTACAGAAACCAAAAAAAGTTCTACTTCTACTTGCTTTTCGAAAAACAAACTTTCACATGTCATTGCTCCCAAACCAGATGACGTAATCTGAGTGATATCTAATAAATAAGAAGATTCTTCTTGGCAATAGTTCAGCTTATTACCCTTAAATTGATAGACAATGTTTCGATAGGCCGAAGATGCGCTGTTTTGTCGATAAACAAAACCAACGTAAGATTCACTGGCACTGGATTGAAAGGTATAAATCGTATTGGCAGCGCCCGATAGCTTCACTGATTGTCCAGAGTCTGCATCATAACCGGCTCGCCAGAGCTCCTCTTTCATCATTTGAGTAGTAGCGAATAGGTTCTGAGATAAGAGCAGCTCCAAGCTCTTTTCTGAACTCAAACGTTGGTTGGTAACAAATACCGAGCCGATAGTACCGATAACAATCACACCGATCACAGAGGCCACTAACATTTCGACCAAGGTACTACCTTGAACACTCCTAGCCACAGATCTCATAACCATAATGACCTATGCTATTGCGCCCATCGCTGTTTGGGTCACTGCTGCAAATTCGGATCCGCCCTGTCGTTTTCGATGCGATGATTGAAAGTACATCCGACAGCGCATTCGTGGAGGCGAGTGAAACATTACCGTCTCGAAAACGTCCCCTGACGTTATCGATCGCAATTGAAGTACTATTGGAGAAATTAAAGTCTACTTTTATACCTCTATATGCCGAACCATCAAGATGCATAAGTACATTATCAGAAACGTAAAATGTTGAACTGCTCAACACCATATCCCAATCACCATCAGAACTTTCGGTTCCACCTAAGGCACCTGAAACCAAGAACAAAACATAAAGCTCTTGGTTACGAGTGACCGCTTCTGATCGGGCAGTAATAAGAAAACTATGAACCTCAGGGGCTAAGCGCTGCAGTTTAGAAGAAGCCAACAAAGAACTAAAACTAGGGGCAGCCGCAGCCAGTAGCACTGAAAGCACCACTACAGTAATCAGCAGCTCTAATAGCGTAAACCCGCGAGTCATTTCCCAAATTCCTATGTAATAACTTGAGCAACCGTACTCAACCTTGCGCACATGCTAACACTAAGGAAAAATAGCCAGATAAGTGAAAAGGAAGTCCTCGTGATGATTCGAAAAAATAAATGCAACAGCAACAACACGCGCGTAAAAGGGATGACATTGATCGAGTTATTGATTGTGGTTGCCATCATTGGGATTTTGGGGGCTATCGCCTATCCGAGCTATACCAACCACGTAGTGACTGGACATCGAACTAGCGCACTCGCTGACATAGCTCGAATTCAATTAGAACTAGAAGCAGCCTATGACAGCGGTTATGACTGGAGTGGTATTGTTTCGGGAAGCGATTGTTTGATCTGCGATACCGAAGCGAGTCGTTTTGTTTTCAGTGTCACCAGTTCGGCTTCTGCTGCCTATACGATTACAGCAACACCTCAGTCGGGAGTAGGTCAAGATAAAGACAACTGCTTCGATGGACAAAACCATAAAGTGCTCACTCTCGACAGTGCTAATGTCGAATACCCAGAAGCCTGCTGGATGTAGTGTGATGAGGGTTTCAGGTGAAGAGAAAGAGAAAGAGAAAGAGAAAGAACCAGGTTTGAGATACAAAAAAAACCTGCTACATGAGCAGGTTTTTTAATTTTATCAACAACTTAAAGTATCAACAATCTAATTACTTAGTTAGGTCATCGAAGAAGTTTTTAACACCGCTGAAGAAACCTTCAGACTTTGGCTTGTGCTTGCTTGCCGCTTCACCACAACATGTTTCTTCGAATTCACGCAGTAGTTCTTTCTGGCGAGAGCTTAGCTTAACTGGAGTCTCAACCACTAGCTTAACGATTAGATCACCCACACCGCCACCACGAACGCCTTTCACGCCCTTGCCACGCATACGGAACATACGGCCCGTTTGTGTCTCTTCTGGTACCTTAAGGTTTACACGACCATCCAGTGTTGGAACTTCAACTTCACCGCCTAGAGCAGCCATAGAGAAGCTTACTGGTACTTCGCAGTAAAGGTTGTTGCCGTCACGTTCGAAGATGTTGTGCTCTTTTACGTGTACTTGTACGTACAGATCGCCAGCTGGAGCGCCGTGCTCTCCCGCTTCGCCTTCGCCAGATAGACGAATACGATCGCCAGTATCAACACCAGCAGGGATCTTAACGTTAAGTGTTTTCGTCTTCTGTTTGCGACCTTGACCATGACATGAGTTACATGGGTCTTTGATGATCTTGCCTTTACCGTTACAAGTAGGACAAGTCTGTTGAACCGCAAAGAAACCTTGGCGCATTTGTACTTGGCCGTGGCCATGACAAGTGCCACACGTTTGTGCAGAAGAACCCGCTTTCGCGCCGCTGCCGTCACAAGTATCACACTCTACAAGTGTTGGTACTTCGATTTCTTTAGAAACACCACGAACCGCTTCTTCTAGAGAAAGTTCCATGTTGTAACGTAGATCTGAACCACGTTGTGCACGCTGTTGACCGCCACCACGACGACCGCCGCCGAAGATGTCGCCAAATACGTCACCGAAGATATCGCCGAAGTCACCTTGGCCACCGCCGCCGAAACCACCGCCGCCGCCCATGCCACCTTGTTCAAAGGCTGCATGACCGTATTGGTCGTAAGCTGCTTTCTTTTGAGAATCGGTTAGGATCTCGTACGCTACTTTTACTTCTTTAAACTTATCTGCTGCGGTCTCATCACCCTGGTTACGGTCCGGGTGGAATTTCATCGCTAAGCGTTTGTACGCTTTTTTAATATCGCGCTCTGATGCATCGCGGCTTACGCCTAATACTTCGTAAAAATCACGTTTTGACATGTTCTAGGTCACCAAAATAATTGCTACTACCGAATGATCACTTCAGTAGTCTGTGTATCAATCTAGATAAAAGTTCTGCCGGCTGAAATGCCGAATAAAGCTATTATCTAGATCGACAAGTCTAAATACAAATTTACGGGCGTGAGAGTTACCTCTGACGCCCGCAATAATAAGTCTTTGAGACAAATTTCTAAGCAGATAGCTTGAGTCCTAAGTGGAAGCGCGGAGCCTACGTTAGTAGGTGGACACTTCCGATAACGAAATCAGGCTACTCTGCGACGAAATTATTTTTTGTCTTCTTTAACTTCTTCAAACTCAGCGTCTACAACATCGTCGTCTTGCTTAGGTTGTTCACCAGCGTCAGCACCAGCTTGTTCAGCTTGAGCTTTCTGTTGAGCAATTTCCATTAGCTTTTGAGCTGCTTGCATAAGTTCTTGAACTTTAGCGTCGATAGCTTCTTTATCGTTACCAGACTTAACTTCTTCTAGTGCAGTGATAGCCGCTTCGATTTTAGCTTTCTCGTCTGCAGGTAAAGCTTCACCAGCTTCTTCTACTTGCTTCTTAGTGCCGTGAATCATTTGGTCAGCTTGGTTACGTGCAGTTACTAGCTCTTCGAACTTTTTGTCCGCTTCTTTGTTAGCTTCTGCTTCTTGTACCATTGCTTCGATCTCTTCCTCAGACAGGCCGCCTGATGCTTGGATAGTGATCTTCTGCTCTTTACCTGTTGCTTTATCTTTAGCAGATACGTTCAGGATACCATCAGCATCTAGGTCGAATGTTACTTCGATTTGTGGCATGCCACGTGGTGCTGGTTGGATACCTTCTAGGTTGAACTGACCAAGAGACTTGTTGTAAGTCGCTTGCTTACGCTCACCTTGAAGAACGTGGATAGTTACTGCGTTTTGGTTGTCTTCAGCTGTAGAGAACACTTGATCCGCTTTAGTAGGGATAGTTGTGTTTTTCTCGATAAGCTTAGTCATCACGCCGCCCATCGTTTCGATACCGAAAGATAGAGGAGTAACGTCTAGTAGTAGAACGTCTTTAACGTCACCAGCTAGTACACCACCTTGAACAGCAGCACCCATTGCAACAGCTTCGTCAGGGTTCACGTCTTTACGTGGCTCTTTACCGAAGAATTCAGTTACTTTAGCTTGAACCATAGGCATACGAGTTTGACCACCAACTAGGATAACGTCAGTGATTTCGCCTACAGATAGGTCAGCATCCGCTAGAGCAACTTTTAGTGGCTCAAGAGAACGTTGAACTAGGTCTTCAACTAGAGACTCAAGCTTCGCACGAGTCACTTTGATGTTCATGTGCTTAGGACCAGTCGCATCAGCAGTAACGTAAGGTAGGTTTACGTCAGTTTGAGTAGTAGAAGAAAGCTCGATTTTCGCTTTTTCTGCTGCTTCTTTAACACGCTGCATTGCTAGTGGATCAGCTTTAAGGTCGATACCTTGCTCTTTCTTGAACTCATCTACTAGGTAGTTGATCATGCGGTTATCGAAATCTTCACCACCAAGGTGAGTGTCACCGTTAGTTGAAAGAACTTCGAAAGTCTTCTCGCCTTCTACTTCATCGATTTCGATGATAGAGATATCGAATGTACCACCACCAAGGTCGTATACAGCGATAGTGCGATCACCACCTTGCTTGTCTAGGCCGTAAGCTAGAGCAGCAGCAGTTGGTTCGTTGATGATACGTTTAACATCTAGACCAGCGATACGGCCAGCATCTTTCGTTGCTTGACGTTGAGCATCGTTGAAGTAAGCAGGAACAGTTACTACTGCGCCAGTTACTTCTTCGCCTAGGAAGTCTTCAGCTGTTTTCTTCATTTTCTTAAGAACTTCAGCAGATACTTGAGGAGCAGCCATTTTTTGGCCTTGCGCTTCAACCCATGCATCACCGTTGTCAGCCTTAACAATGTTGAAAGGCATGATTTCGATATCGCGTTGAACTTCTTCATCTTCAAAACGACGACCGATTAGACGCTTAATTGCGTATAGCGTGTTTTGAGGGTTAGTAACTGCTTGACGTTTCGCAGGTTGACCAACTAGCGTCTCGCCGTCAGTGTATGCGATTACCGATGCTGTTGTGCGTTCGCCTTCAGCATTTTCTAGTACGCGTGGTTTGTCGCCGTCTAAAACAGCAACACAAGAGTTAGTAGTACCTAAATCAATACCAATGATTCGACCCATCAGGCTATCTCCGAAATATAATCTATATTAGTTTTTTGCTATACCCACATATGTGGGGGGCGGTAATCAGGGATTCAACCCTAATACACAAAATTTAAGTGCAAATGTAATTTGCTTTCGTATGCACCATAGATAAGGGCTGCAAACTGGTTTTCAAGGGAATAAGTAAAAAAAATCTATTTTTTCCCGTATCTTTTTACATAAAGGTAAAAAGTGACCGATCCCTTGCCAATTAAGGCTCCAATGTTGAGAAACTCTCGCATTTGTCGCCACATTGAAACCTCAACCCTATTCCAGATGCCATAAAAAAAGACCTTCATGTGGAAGGTCTTTTTCAAATAGATATTAATCAGTTAAATATTGTTCAAATGGTGACTGATTCAGCCATATTATTGGTTGAGCACTAACTGGTAGAAGCTCGCTTGAGTGTAATCACCCGCTTCCATACCACGCCATTCACAGGCTGAGCTCGACTTCTTAGTGTTGCATTGATTGTATGCGCCCGCCTTGAAGTACATCCAGTCCTGTCCATAACCAAGGTCGATATCATGCCCCTGATACTTACCCTTGGCCAAATCAACATCATACGTCTTCACAATAGGATCGGCTGAGTTTGGATTCTTAGTAAAGGTTAAGTGCATGATGTTATCTTTGATATTCACATCGTATGAGAACACTTCACCTAGCTTGATGCCATCAGCAGGGTCCGAGCTGCCTTTTTTCAGATTGTATTGACCAAATACATCATGGCGAATGTCTTTACGAAGTTTCTTTCCGTTTTCATCCTTCGCGTTTTTCATCTCTGTCGGCGGGTTTAACTCATAGTTCCACGTTAACGAACCATGCTCATGTTCTGGCAACTTGCGGTAAACAATTTTCAGTGGCTCATTATCCGACCCATGGATTTGACCAATAACCACAGAGAATGCACCGGTTTTCTTATAATTACCGCTGGTGCTCACCTGATCAACAGAAAGTGTTGCCGTCATCTGGCCACCGATAGAGCCAAACTCTTCCGCGTTCTTATGGCTTGAAATCGCGAAGTTGTTGCTCGGCGCAGAGTAGCTATCCGCTAGCATCGCTCTTAGCTCACTACGCGTGTTTTTACTGTTTGGCGTCGTTGGAGCTGTATTCGGAGCCACAAACACCATCGCACCAGATTCAGCATCCGTGTAGAACCATTTAGGGTGAACGTAAGGCGTGTCTACATTCGACAGTTCCTTTTTACCAATCTCCAGCGTTTTACCTTTTCTAGACCCTTCAGTCGTCAGCTCCGGTAAGTTAATTTTCCATTTAGATAAATCGAAGTTTTGTGCTGGTGCTTTTGCAGGGTCAAGATTGAACTGTTGACCAATATCGTGATTAGAAGCAAGAGCGGGAGCGGCTAAAAGGCTGGCAGTCAGTAGGCTAAGGTAAGACAGCTTCATTATTGGGTTTCCTTTATGTCGTCATAATGTAGGTTGTCAGAACAATAAAATAATATTGTATTATTATATGTGATCTATATTAAAGATTGAAAACTGATGGCCAATTCGGCACGAGTAAAAAGAAAAAATGAGACTTAACACCAATCAAAGATCTTTTTAGCTAAGTTATCAGATAGCCCAAAGCACTTATCATCAGAAACAAAAAAGCCCCGCTCTCATTGAGCGGGGCTTCTAATTATCGAATCTTAATTAAGAATTAAGCTTCTGCTTTTTGCAGCTCAGCTTCTTCGTTAGCTTCAACGCCAATTTCGTTTTCAGATTTAGCAACGATAGTGTTCACCGCTGTGTCACCCACTACGTTTGAAGAAGTACAGAACATGTCACAGATACGGTCAACAGCAGCAACAATCGCTAGACCTTCTGGTGGTAAACCTAGTTGATGCAATAGAACACCTACCATCACAACACCGCCACCAGGAACACCACCAGCACCGATAGACAGTAGCAGGATAGTTAGACCAAGAGTGAAGATATCAGCAGTATTGATTGGCTGACCAAACGCGTTTGCTACGAACATAGTTGCGAGTGCAATGTAGATAGATACACCAGACATGTTCATTGTTGCACCCAGTGGTACACCGAAACCTGCTACTGACTTAGATACGTTTAGTTTGTCAGTAAGAGTACGCATTGTTACTGGGATTGTTGCGTTCGAACTTGCTGTAGATAGTGAGAATAGAACTTGCTCACGAGTTGCACGTAGGAACTGCTTTGGAGAAATACCAGTGAATGAACCAACCATCATTGGATAGAAGAAGAAAATCCAGAACACAAGCATTGCAACCACAAGCGCCACATAGCCAGCAACTGACATTAGCGTGTCTGCATCCAGTGTTGCGCCCAGTTGAATCATCAGAGCAAATACACCGTAAGGCGCCAAGCTCATTACTAGGCCGATAAGCTTCATCATGATTTCGTTAGCCATCTTGAATGTCTTGATAGCTGGACCACCACGAGAATCAAGCGCTTGAATAGCAAGACCTGTCAAAATTGCCATGAAGATGATTTGTAGCATGTCGCCGCTTGCGAACGCTTCTACAGGGTTGCTAGGAACGATGTTAACAACAAGAGAGAAGATGTCTGGTGTTTCAGTTGTTGTAAGCGCAATTGTCTCAGAAACCGTACCCGCAAGGTTCGCACCTGCACCTGGTTGGAAAATAAGACCAATCGTTAGCGCTGCTGAAATCGCGATGATGGTGTTAATAATGTAAAGACCAAAGGTTTTACCACCAAGACGACCAAATGAACGAATATCTTTTAGCTCAACAATACCGCAAACAATAGATACGTAAACAAGAGGAACTACAAGCAATTTGATAAGTGATACGAACATACCACCAGCACCTTCGGCAGCGCCAAGTAGATACGTATCAAAAATAGCAATACCGCTGAATAGGTACTGAATAGCAGTACCAATAAGTAGACCGGCGAACAAGCCTACAAAAATTTTACTTGAGAGCGATTTATCCATCGTTCTTCTCCAGTTTGTTGTGTTTGAAATTTGTACTTTTATAGTTATATATGCGACCAAAATCGCTATATGGCAGTGGATTTTACATACAAAGATAACAATTAAAAGTATTTATTTACAAAAACATCACAAATGTGACATCAAAACATTTACTCAATCACAACAAGTTTCATAACACAAAACTCTAAATCGCTGATCTGAATGAAATAAAAAGAACGACATTCTTAATGCGGTTTTGATGCTTATTTACGTGGACTCTCAAGTTATAGGCACAAAAAAAGAGAGGCCTATACCTCTCTTTTTATTTTACGCAAACCAGTGATTTATTTTGTCGCTGCGACTAACTCAGTCAATGCACCAGTCAATCACTTGGCAACGTAATTCGTCATTACTTAGCAACCATAACCATCGCTGGGCGAACCACACGACCGTTTAGTTCGTAGCCTTTTTGCATCACAAACATAACCGTGTTCGATTCGTGATCTGGGCTTTCTTGAATAGACATCGCTTGGTGGAATTCAGGGTTGAACGCTTCACCTTCAGGGTTGATCTCTTTAAGACCAAACTTAGCAACTGTGTCTACGAACGTTTTGTGCGTTAGCTCAACACCTTCATACAGTGGCTTAACCACTTCGTTTTCAGCGTCTGCTGCTTGCATTGCACGCTCTAGGTTGTCGATTACAGGAAGCAGACCTTCAGCAAACTTGTTCAAAGCGAATTTACGCGCTTTATCAATTTCTTGTTCGCTACGGCGACGCATGTTTTCAACTTCAGCTTTCGCGCGAAGAACAGAATCTTGCTGCTCTTTCACTTTAGATTCACTAGAAAGCAGTGCAGCTTCCAGTTGAGCGATTTTTGCTTCCTGCTCATCAGCAGCGTCTTCATTCAGTTCTGCTTCTTCAACTTTCTCAGCTTCAGCGATGATCTGATCTAGCTCTGCTTCGGTTACTTTGTTTTCTTCGTTGCTCATGATATCTCCAGAATTCGTTTTCAATGCAAGTGACAGGCGTGTTTGCACCCCAAATTGATATAAAACACTCGCATAGACGTTCAACTTGCCTTTATTATGGGGATGAAGAATTTTGATTCAAGCCTAATTCGTTTGGAAACGTTATGAAAAAGCCATTTGAAGTCATCGCCATTATCGGTAAACCTCGAGATCAGCAAGCAATTCAGACTCATAGAGAGCTCTATCAGTGGTTAAGTGCTGAGGGTTATCAAGTGTTTGTTGATGACAGACTCGCCACTATTTTAGACGACATCCCAAAAGAACATTTTTCTAGCCTGATTGAATTAGGTAAACGCGCCGATCTCGCCATTGTGGTCGGTGGTGACGGAAACATGCTCGGTGCCGCTAGAATCTTGTCACGTTTCGACATTTCAGTGATTGGTGTTAACCGAGGTAATCTTGGTTTCCTAACCGATCTCAACCCTGAAAACTTCCAG
Source organism: Vibrio sp. 10N.261.52.C2 (assembly GCF_041471425.1). Lineage (NCBI taxonomy): Bacteria > Pseudomonadati > Pseudomonadota > Gammaproteobacteria > Vibrionales > Vibrionaceae > Vibrio > Vibrio sp. 10N.261.52.C2. Next base: position 132,278 of record NZ_JBFROH010000016.1, read on the forward strand.
AGCGCGTTGACTGATGTTCTCAAAGGCGAGTTCATGGAAGAAGAGCGCTTCTTACTTGAAACTGAAATTCATCGTCACGGCCAGATAAAAAGCCACAATGCAGCCCTTAATGAGGCTGTACTGCACCCCGGCCAAGTTGCTCACATGATCGAGTTCGAAGTGTATATCGATGACAGCTTCGCCTTCTCACAGCGCTCTGATGGCTTAATCGTCTCAACACCGACAGGTTCTACCGCCTACTCGCTTTCCGGCGGCGGCCCTATCCTGTCATCAAGCCTAAATGCTATCTCACTCGTGCCAATGTTCCCGCACACCCTTTCAAGCCGCCCATTAGTGGTGGATGGCAAGCGTCGTATTAAGCTTATCGTATCGCCTGATAACCGTGGAACTCAGGAAGTGAGCTGTGATGGTCAAATCTCACTGCCTGTTTCTCCTGGTGATGAGATCCACATTTACCAAAGCCCGAATGTACTTAAGTTGATCCATCCTAAAGACTACAACTACTACCATGTTCTACGTAACAAACTAGGTTGGTCGAGTAAGCTGTTCTAAAAGAATAAACGCTCCAGTGGTAACCGAAAATTTGAAAGGCTGACGACATTCGTCAGCCTTTTTATTGCCAGTAAAAGCCCGTCGGCTCTAGCTTCTCTGCAGTTCCTTATACCTCCACTCCCAAGAGGGAGGAACGACTGAGTTGGGAATCTATAGCGGTTTCAGTGATCTACGAACAACCTCAATTCTGATAACGGTCGCAAAAAATTTTCACCTGTCGACTTTACTGTATAAAGAAACAGTATATACTGAACTTATATACAGTATTGTTCAGTTATACAGGTAAATAAAAATGCTGGCTCATTTAAGTGTTAATAATTTCGCTATTGTTAAGTCTTTACAGCTAGAACTCTCTAAAGGCATGACAACAATCACCGGGGAAACTGGTGCGGGTAAATCTATCGCTATCGATGCTTTAGGCCTGTGCCTTGGAGGAAGATCCGATGCAGGAATGGTTCGACAAGGTGAAGAAAAAACCGAAGTCAGTGCCGCTTTTTTACTTGAGAACAATCTGCATGCTACCCGCTGGTTAGAAGACAACGAATTGCTTGATGGCAGTGAGTGCATCCTGCGCAGAACCATCTCAAAAGAAGGTCGTTCTCGTGCATTCATCAACGGTAGCCCTGTCCCTCTTTCGCAATTGAAATCACTTGGACAACTGCTGATCAACATCCATGGTCAACACGCGCATCACCAGTTAATGAAAAGCGATTACCAAATGGCCATGCTTGATCAATACGCAGGTCACTTGAACCTATTGAAATCGACACGTAATGCTTATCAAGCGTGGCGACAAGCAGATAACCACTTAAAAGAGTTACGTGAAAATAGCCAGCAAAACCAAGCTCAAAAACAACTTCTTGAATACCAAATCAAAGAGTTAAATGAGCTGTCTATTGGGGAGGAAGAATATGAAGACCTCGAACAAGAGCATAAGCGCCTCTCCAATAGCGGAGAACTGGCCACAACCTGTCAGCAAGCTATCGAGCTTATTTATGAAGGCGAAGAAGTTAATGCGCTTGGTATTCTGCAATCGGCCAATAACTCCTTAATTCAGCTAGCTGAGCTAGATGAAAGATTAGCCGAGTTACCAAACTTGCTTTCCGAAGCCATTATTCAGATTGAAGAAACCAACAACGAGTTAAGAACATACCTAGACAGCATTGATGTTGATCCCGGTCGTATGGCTTACGTTGAGGAGCGTTTCTCTAAAGTGATGTCGATGTCTCGTAAACACCACGTGTTACCTGAAGAGCTGTATAAGCACCATCAAGACTTACTACAACAAGTTGAAGCGCTTGATTGCTCTGATGAAAAATTAGAAGAATTAGCCAACGAGGTGGAAAACCAATACCAATCGTTCGTTGCTAAATCAGAAAAGCTTCATAAATCTCGAACTCGTTACGCAAAAGAGCTCAACAAGCTGATCACGCAAAGCATGCACGAACTGAGCATGGAAAAAGCGCAGTTTGCCATTGAAGTGAACAACACCAACACACACCCTTCTCCATTGGGTATGGATAACGTGACCTTCATTGTTTCGACCAACCCAGGCCAACCAATGCAGCCGATTGCGAAAGTGGCCTCTGGTGGTGAGTTATCACGAATCTCACTGGCGATTCAGGTGATCACAGCGCAAAAAGTGGATACACCAAGCCTGATTTTCGATGAAGTCGATGTGGGTATCAGTGGACCAACCGCTGCGGTTGTCGGAAAAATGCTACGTAAGCTGGGCGAATCGACACAAGTTATGTGCGTGACTCACTTACCTCAAGTTGCCGGTTGCGGTCACCAACAACTTTTTGTAGCGAAGAACACGAAATCAGGTAAAACCGAGACTCAAATGCACACGCTTGATGAGCAACAACGCGTTTCAGAGCTTGCTCGACTGCTTGGTGGCAGCCAGATTACCGAATCGACGCTTGCCAATGCAAAAGAGTTATTAATCGCAGCATAGGTTACATATTCAGCAACTTTCTGATAATTTACCGAAAATTCTTGGCAATTTTGCAACTTAATTCAAAATTGCCAGTCATAACAAGCTCAAAGCGCAAGGAGCTTTTTACTTCTTGCTGGAGCTTGTTTATTATCAGGCAGTATTTTAGCGAAGAAAGATCTCAAACTATGCGAATTAAAAAGTGGTTAGTTGCAGTTCCACTTGCACTAACAATGTTGACCGGTTGCTCTCTACTAGAGAAGTTGGTTTATCGAATTGACATCAATCAGGGTAACTATGTTGAACAGGAAGCTGTCGATCAGCTCAAGTTTGGCATGACAAAAACACAAGTTCGTTACGTTATGGGCTCACCTATGCTTATCGAAAATGGCTACCCAGATACGTGGTACTACATTTACCACCACACAAAAGGCCATGAAGACTCGATTCAAAAAAATCTTGTTGTTAACTTTGATGCAACGGGCACCTTAGTGACGATCAATGGTGATTTTGAAGCCAGTGATGAATTCTTCGAAAGCCTTCGCTAGCTTTCAACTAACAAAGCTTTCCAGTCAAAAGCAAGAATCGCAAAAGCCTGCTCATATGAGCAGGCTTTTTAATATCTGCTAACAAATGAGACTGTAGACTGTATTGTCTAACAAACAGATGAAAAAAAGCTCGCTAATGCGAGCTTCTTTATCATTCAAATTTGTTTGGTATTACGATTTAGCCGCCGCTTTCGCTTGTTCAGCACGCTTACGGCGAATTTCTTTTGGATCGGCTAACAGTGCTCGATAAATTTCGATACGATCTTTATCTCGAACGGTTGCATCTAACTTAACGTTGCGGCTGTATACGCCAACTTTATTTTTCGCCAAGTCGATTTCTGGATACAACTCTAAAACACCAGACTGCGCAATAATCTCTTCAACGGTCGCGTTCTTATTTACCACTAAGGTAAATACACGCTGCTCATGTGGAAGCGCAAACACAACTTCTACGTGGATCATATCTGATTCAATAGTCATGGCTTAGTAAACCTGTTTCGCTCGTTGAGTAAAAGCACTGACCATATTGCTTGTCAGTTCATTGAAAATCTTGCCAAATGCCATTTCAATCATTCGACTAGAAAATTCAAACTCTAGTTTAAGTTCAACCTTACATGCTTGGTCGTCTAGAGGAGTGAAATACCAGCCCCCCTCCAGCTTCTTAAACGGGCCATCTACCAGCTCCATTAAAATTTCAGCACCATCCGCCATTCGATTCGACGTAGTGAATGTTTTACTGATACCAGCTTTAGAGACATCAACCGAAGCCACCATCGCGGAATCTGAAGATTCGATCACACGAGAACCAGAACATCCTGGCAAAAACTCAGGATAACGAGCAACATCATTGACCAAGCTGAACATCTGGTCGGCACTAAAAGACACTAATGCTGAACGAGTAACCTTTGGCATATAGACTCCTGTTAAAGACAGCGTTACATTAACACAAACTGCAATTTTAATTGTATTGGGCCAGAGCGCAAATAAAAAGGATTCCCCATCTAGGGCGCATTCCGTATAATGAGGCCATTATGGCAAAGAATAAATCAAAATCAAAAGCCGGTAGTAATACCATTGCGCTTAATAAGAAAGCTCGCCACGAATATTTCATCGATGATGAGATAGAAGCGGGGCTTGAGCTACAAGGCTGGGAAGTAAAATCCCTACGTGAAGGCAAAACCAATATCGCAGAAAGCTACGTATACATCCGAGATGGCGAAGCATTCATCAGTGGTATGACGATTACTCCGCTAACTCAAGCGAGTACTCATATCGTGGCGAACCCAACACGTATCCGTAAACTATTAATGTCGAGAAAAGAACTCGACAACCTTATCGGTCGTATTAACCGTGAAGGCATGACGCTTGTCGCAACCGCACTTTACTGGTCTCGCTCTTGGGCGAAGATTAAAGTTGGCGTAGCGAAAGGTAAAAAGCTGCACGATAAACGTACTGATATGAAAGAAAAAGATTGGGCGAGAGATAAAGCACGAATTATGAAGAGTAATTTGCGTTAATTTTAAGCACTTAAACGCACAGTGCTAGACAGGGTAAGCTTTTCTGGTACTATGCAAATAACACTTGGGGCTGATTTAGGATTCGACAGGAATTTTGAAGTCTGAGGTGCATGCCGTGGGGCGGTTGGCCACGTTAAAAGCCGCAAAAAAATAGTCGCAAACGACGAAAACTACGCACTAGCAGCTTAATAACCTGCTCAGAGCTCTCTTACCCTAGCTTCCGCTCGTAAGACGGGGACCAATAAGAGATCAAACCCAAACTAGCTAGCGTGGCTTCTCCCACCTGAGAGGAAAAGCGCGAATTATAATTCAGGTTAGCCTTTAACTAGCGTGTCGGTTCGCAGGTTGCTGGTGAAATTAAAGATCGACTAAGCATGTAGTACCAATGATGAATGATTTTTGGACGCGGGTTCAACTCCCGCCAGCTCCACCAAACGTTTGGAAAGGGCGGTAAGTCACTGATTTACCGCCCTTTTTGTATCTAAAACTTCGATATTAGGCTGTTTGTACTACGTTTTGGTACTAAAGCATGCACTATTTATCTATCTCGAAATCCGGTATTTGGCAGTTCCGATATCAGATCCCCTCTGAGCATCGACATCGGTTTAATGGATTCCATGAGATCAAGCGCTCGCTGAAAACATCCAACAAAGACAAAGCTATTCTTTTGGCGTTAGAGCTAGAGATACAGGTTCGTCGTACCATTTTAGCGCCAACTACCAACGCAACATCACCTCAAGTAAAACCTCTCAACCAAGATAAAACACACACCGCAACGAAAGCCAAACAAACTAAAACGCTGTCTCCTGAAAAGATACTGGAACGCTTTTGTCTCTACAAAGCCCAACATATATCGCCAAAGGCCGTCGGAATGCTGAAAGCTAAGTGCCAAACCGCTCTAGGGTTAATAGGAAAGGCAAGCCTTACCGATATACGGAGAGGTAATGCCGAGGATGCAGTGCGCCTCTTACGAATGTATCCCGTCAATATGAGAAAGCACGCCCAATTTAAGGGGCTAACGGCAAAGGGAGCGATTGAACTCAATAAGAGCCTTGATATGCCGACACTGAGCGAAGAGTCCGTAAAAGATTACTGCCAAAAAATGTCAGGCTTCTTCGAGTGGTGTCTCTTAAACGAACTCACCGATATCAACCCATTCAAAGCAATCCGCTTTCGAAAACAGCGCAAAGACAGTGAAGCCAAAAACGCATATACGAAAACAGACTTACAAAAAATCTTTAGTTCCGAGATTCATACTAAGCGACAGTTCAAACACCCCTACTACTATTGGCTACCACTTCTTGCAAGTCTAACGGGTGCCAGACTGAATGAACTCTGCCAGCTTTACAAATCGGACGTTCGCCAATGGCGATGGGATATGGGTTATTGAAATCGATGACAAGTACGAAGGGCAGAAACTCAAAAACTTAACGAGCCGTCGTGTGATTCCAATTCACCGACAATTAATAGAACTAGGCTTCATTGATTACCTGCATTCAGTTAAACACGAACGTGTTTTTCCTGAGCTGAAGGACTCACGAGATGGTTTTGGTGGCGCCGCCTCTAAGTGGTATGGCCGATTTAAAACCAAGCTCGGCTTTAGTAGAGGCCATGATTTCCATTCTTTTAGGCATACCGTTGCTACGCAGTTCAAACGAAAGCAGGTTTCACATATTGCCGCTGGTGCAATCTTAGGCCACACCTTAAACAACATTACCTACGATCATTACGGAAAAGAGCTAGATGTTAGTCAGCTTCAAGAGGTAATTAACCTGATTGAGATAGAAGCAATTGTAAAATTGCTCAATATAACGCCACCAACCTAAGAAAATCGGGTAAATCGTAAAAAAGCCTTAGTTTTGGGCGTGATTTCACGCCCAAATTTCACCACAAAATCCTTACAAAACAGATAGTTAACAAAATCAGTAAAGGGAATATTTCTTGATTTATGTTTTCCCAATGAAAAACAACAACTTACAGTGAATAAGTGCGGCATTTACAGCCATCCCCCCTTTTACTTACATTAATTGAAGACGCATTAATTAAGTAAAAAAGGATAAATAATGTCTATAGCAACTTCAGCCTCAGCCTCAAACGAAGTAATCGGGCAAGAGCAATTAAGTAAAATAAAACAAATAATAAAATAGAACTTATGCCTTATTACAACGGAAAGTGGCACCGCTACTCGGAATCAGAACGACGTGACTATGGTCGCCAACAGCGTGAACACCTTAGCCAAATCTGGCACAAAACATGGATTTCAAAAACTGGATTAAAGCAGTGCCACAACTGGACTGACTCTATGATAAAAAACTTCCTTGAAGGAAAAGAACAAGATGCAGGGAAAATTAAAGCTTATAAACGCACTCTTATAGCAAGAGTCGAGAAAACCAAAAAATTTCAAGTGGCAATGGCTGAGCGTGTTGCTCGACAGAAGAAAAAGAAGGTGTAAATGTAAAGTTCAAACTTCGGTTCAACTCCCAAACAGGGAGCTGAATCCAGTTAACTGAGTGTAAGTTAGAGGAACCGACTAGAGCGCAGCTAATCTATGACTATCAACTCACTGTAGAGGAAGAACTCTCCAACATGCTTAATTCAGAGGCTATTTTTGAGCTGTTAGATAAGAACATACAGGTATCAGCTAAGAAAACACATCCCAAGCTAAGATGACAAAGTGTGAGTGGCTTTAGAAAGGAGGCTGCTGTGACCTTTCGGTCGACAATAGCCTTCCCTAATTAGCGTTGTTACTTAAACAAAATAGTTGTTTATAACTATGGTTCAATATTCAACGAATCAAATGGTTGGCCAGCGGGATTTTGCTTACTGTACATAGTGCGTAAAACTCGCTCTGCATTTTTATCAAACGCAGGGCCGTTTCCGAACCCGTCAAAGTGATTACCCATTCCCAGAGCATGCGCAAGCTCATGTAAACTCACGTCATTACTCGCGATTGTCGTACAACCCGGATCAGCAGGGGATTCACTATCAATACTTATCCATGCATACCCCCCATTCCACTTGGTTTTATCTATACCATAATCGTTGCCTACAGCATAAGAAGCAAGGCTGTTACTGTATGGCGCGTTTGAAACTGTCCCCGCACTACAGCTTCCTAATACTGTTCCTTGGCTCCAAATGAATCCCCAATCTGTAGGCATATCTGAGTAGTCGATCTCAAAAAATGGATCATCTCTTTCTATTTCAAGTGAGACAATTCCTTTTCTATCAAATATTTGATACCCAATGATCTCTTCAGCTTTGTTTAAGGCGTACTCAAAGCGAGGGTCTTTTGCGTCTAAATAATAAACAGGTATAAGCTCACCAGTATCTCTAAACCTAGTTAGAGCAGGGTATTCTGGTGATGCACTGCCATCAGCAAAACAAAACTTGGAGCTGCAAAATTCTCTATAATCATCTGAAATAAGATAACCCCAAGAGCCATATACGTTTCTAGTACAAGGATAGCCTTCTGCTAGGTTAGTGCACTCAACAAGTGCTGAGATTTCTGATTCTGAAAGTGTTTTTTCCTTATCATCGTCGTCGCAGCCAGAAATGACTATACAGCTTAATAATAAGAGGATGTACTTTTTCATTTTTTACCTTTCAATGTATGTTGCGGACACCTAATAATTTGATACCAACTATTAGAATTAAACATTGGGTGTATATTAATTTATAGTTACACAGTGACACAAAAATAAATTTGCAAATATTTGTTTCTAAAGAATAAATTAGCTTGAGGTAGATCAACTAACAAAATTGAAAACACGCCGCAACTCACAAGCAAAGCTGAACTGACATCCTTATTTAAGAAAATAGGCTTCCTTCTTGATACTTGCTTCATATGGTACTAAGATGAGGTACTAAAGGGTTATTCTCAAAAATCACAAGCGCCCTAAGCTATTGAAGTCACTGTTTTTTAAGGCAGTTGAAGGCGACTCCCGCCAGCTCCACCAAACGTTTGGAAACAGCGTTATTTCAATAGGTTAGCGCCTTTTGGGATAGCGCTGTTTTTGTATGAGTGCCACACTAAAGTGCCACACCTCATAAAGTCTAAACTCTCCCCTTCTCCTATTCAACACCTTGCATTATCATGGTTATCTAACTATCTGATTAATAGGTGCTTGCCAATGGAAAGAGGCGTTGTATTATCACCCCAGTTCTCGTACTTACCCACGGGGCAAGTTCTCTTTAAGTCGGCGGTAGATGACTTCGAGCTGCGCAAGTACCTCACGTATTGGGATAAAATAGACATTCCTAAAAGTTCATTCATCGAATTTGATTGCCAACAATTCAGAACCCTAGAGTCTTCTGGTCACCTGATTCGCACTCCTTATGGCAGCCCTCAATCATTCCGAGCTGTTGACCTTTCCAACGTCAGGCAACTCTATCTTGGCAATGCAATGTCAGCTCGCATTAACGATTGTACCAACATGACTTTAAACAGGTCTTGTGGTGACCAAATCCTACAGGCGCATGAGGATGTCTACCTTTTGCAATCAGGTAAAGAGCCGGGGCAATGGTCAAAGGCTCAAGTTTCTACATCCCTCCTGTCATTCGACCCAGAAGACAAGCCAGCTATCGAGATAGAACTGTACAACATGCTTCCAGTACCTAGTGCCAACACACCTCTGGAAGACATACTAGAATTCAAACTTCAGCACCACGATGAACTAGTAGCGTTTAGGTGTTATCTAGATGAAATGTATCAACAGATTATTGGTGCTGCTGACATACCGAGCGCGCGTAACAGCCAGCTAAACAGGCTAGAGCAAGCTGTCAGAGACGTGGATAGAACAATGCGTGAATCTAGGATAAGAGTCTTCCCTGATTCCTTACGGTCTGTCCTGTCAGGTCTTGATGGCATCGTTGGCACAGGTTTAGCTGTAGGCGGTACTGTAGCGGCAGCCTCTTTTGGGGTACCCCCATTAGTAGCTGGTTTAGCTAGTGCTGCTGTGATTGCTGGTACAAAGATGATTCCTCAATCAAAGGGCACTACCAAGAACGACCTGACGTACCTAAAGAGCTTACGCAGCAACTTCCGATAGCATTACTCTAGTCAAAGAGCCTGTACAGCGTAGCCCTACTTATACCTAGCTCTTTGGCTGCTTTAGCTTTTGGTACACCGTTATCTAATAGCTTCTGGACATCATCCCTAGTGACTTGCGCTTTCGGTCTGCCGATGTGTTTACCTGCTGCCTTGGCTGCTGCTATGCCTTCCGCTTGACGCTCTTTGATTAGCTCACGTTCCATTTGAGCAACGGCAGCCAGTATTCCCAGTACGCCTTTCTGTGCTGCACTCATAGCACCATCGAATCTCATACCCTCTTTATGGAATTGAACCGAGACACCTTTCTTATTCATCTGCTCCACCAGCCCAACAGCATCACCTGCACCGCTACGACAGATACGGTCTAGACTGTGAACATGTAGTACATCTCCATCCCTGACATAATCCAAGCATGCCTGTAACTGCGGTCTGTCTACTGTCTTAGCTGATACCTTTTCCTCGAACACCTTATCCAGTTTCACATCTGCTAACTGTCTGCTGGTGGACTGCTCTGCTGTACTAACTCGAATGTAACCTACGTTCGCCATGCTTACTCCTAGTGTCTCAAAACCTCTTAACACTTACAGGATTGCATGTATCAAAACTCTAATTCAATGCTTTTGAGACAACCTTAGATACAGTCTCATAAGGTATAGTTTTTTATATATCCAGAGTCGCTCTATGAAACTTACCGCACTGCTTAAAAAGCACCTGAGCTAGGACTTTTTACCTCTAAATAAAACCAGGCAATAACAAGTTAAAAATAAAAACCATCATGCCACGCAAAAACAAGAACATAACACCACCAAACAAGCCAAAAACCAACTTAAAATTGACATTATATGCTTAATTAGTGATATTTTATGCCAATCTTAATTATAGCTAAAAACTGACAATGAGCACGACAACCACAACATCGGATACCATCCAAAATAAGACATGGAAAATGCCAGATACTCTGGTGCTAATTTTCTTTATCGCGTTGCTTGCGACTGCAATGACATATGTCATACCTGCAGGCATGTTTGAAACACAAGACATCAGCTATGTTTCTGATGGTGCAGAGAAAACTCGTACCGTTCTAGATCCAGCTTCATTTGCCTATCACACCGACCCCCAAGGCAACCCGATTTACAATACTGTCGGACTATTCGCCAGCGGTGGTGATATCGGCTTAATGAACTTCGTATTTGAAGGTTTAGTGTCTGGATCTAAGTGGGGTTCAGCAATCGGCGTTATCATGTTTATGCTTGTGATTGGCGGTGCTTTCGGCATTGTGATGCGCACAGGTACTATTGATAACGGTATCTTGCGTCTCATAGACAAAACCAAGGGCAGTCAATCGCTTTTCATTCCAGTATTATTTGCACTGTTCTCGCTCGGTGGGGCTGTATTTGGTATGGGTGAAGAAGCCGTCGCCTTTGCCATTATTATCGCGCCGCTAATGGTACGTATTGGCTATGATGGTATTACTACGGTAATGGTGACGTACGTAGCGACTCAGATTGGTTTTGCTGCTTCTTGGATGAACCCATTTTCTGTTGCTGTTGCCCAAGGCATTGCTGGTGTACCTGTCTTATCTGGGGCATCGGTGCGTATCGCTCTATGGGTTTTCTTCACCGCGCTCGGCATCGCTTTTACGATGTGGTATGCGAATTCGGTAAAGAAAGACCCTTCGAAATCTTACAGTAAAGCTGGTGATGTTTACTTCAAGAAGCAACAAGGAGACTTGACTCAATCACGTTGGAATATCGGCGATACGTTGGTGATTCTCACCGTGATAGCGAGCATGACCTGGGTTATTTGGGGTGTAGTGGTTCACGCATGGTACATTCCTGAAATTGCCTCTCAGTTTTTCACTATGGGATTTGTTGCTGGCTTAATCGGTGTTATTTTCCGATTAAATGATATGACCATCAACGACATGGCCGATTCATTTAAGGAAGGCGCAAGTGTGATGCTAGCGCCCGCTATTCTTGTGGGTAGTGCTAAAGGTATCTTGCTGATTTTAGGCGGCGGCAGCGATGCAACCGAGCCAAGCGTACTGAATTCAATCTTAAGCAGTGCGGGCGGTGTGATTAGTGCATTGCCAGAAGCGATGGCTGCTTGGCTGATGTTCGCCTTCCAAGCTATTTTCAACTTCTTTGTAACGTCAGGATCAGGGCAGGCAGCTCTAACGATGCCATTAATGGCGCCACTCGCCGATTTAGCAGGTGTGACTCGTCAAGTCGCAGTTTTAGCATTCCAGCTAGGTGATGGCTTTACCAATATCATCGTCCCAACATCAGCTTCTTTGATGGCAACACTAGGTGTATGCCGCATTGACTGGGGTGATTGGGCAAAATTCTGCTGGCGCTTTATCGTGCTGCTATTCTGCTTGTCGAGCGTTATTATTGTTGCGGCTCACCTGCTGGGTTTTGCATAACAGCGCCTTTCAATATTTACGTGTATCTCAATGGGCAGTTTACTGCCCATTTTTAATCACAGCTTTCAATAACAATCATCCAACACAGACTCAGAATAGATTGTGAACCAGAGACAAAGGAAACTAGTGTGAGAAAAACTACTTATACCAATGATGTTCTAAATGGACACCCTGTAATATCTCAACTCAATGTTGATGACTTACCGATGGGATGCCATCGTTTCTGGTTTGAGGCACAAACTAACGGTGTTGGTCAAAATCATCATTTACCTGTGGTCGTCTATCGCGGTGAGCAAAGTCAAAATGCTCGCAAAATAATGGTAACGGCAGGCGTTCATGGTGATGAATTAAATGGAGTTATTACCGCACAGAAGGTCATTCAAAAGCTCGTAAACGAGGAGATACACGGCACAGTCATCATTATTCCGATGATTAATGTGTCAGGTATGTTGATGCACAGCCGAGATTTTATTTCATCGGATCCGGATGCATCCCCAGCAAACCTTAACCGTATATTCCCTGGAAACCCGAACGGTGATGCCTCACAACGTTTTACACATTCAATTTGGCAGAACCTACTCAGCCATAATGCGGATCTTGCTATCGATCTGCATACCCAAACTCGCGGAGCAGAGTATCCTTTGTATGTCTTTGCCGATTATCGAATCCCCGCAGCAATCAAAATGGCTCGATTGATCAATCCTGACTGTATTTTTGATGATCCAGGTGATGATGGCGTTTTAGAAACGCAGCTCAATAAAAGTGGTACGCCCGCTATCACCGTCGAGGTTGGTTCTGGAAAGGTTTTACAACCCGACCTCATTGAGCGTTCAGTGAATGGCGTGATGAATATCCTGCACTCGGAAAATATCATCTCTACAAAGATAGATCAGCCTCACTATGCCTGCTTTGAAGGCAAAGAAACGGTGACCATTAGAGCCAATGTCGGTGGTTTCGCTCTCCCTCAAGTTAAGGTCAGTGAATCAGTACAATCAAAACAATTGATTTCAATTCAATATGATAGTTTTGGTTCTGAGAAACAACGTTATTACGCCCCTGCTGATGGCTATGTACTCAGTGTCAATCAAGATCCGATGCGTGAACCGGGCGCTTTGTTAGTCAGACTATTGAAGTAACACGTCACTTCATCAAATGGCTCTTTACTGATGGCATTTGAGTCGTTAACCCATATTGTGAAAAGGGGATAACTCGGCAGAGCTATCCCCTTATTATTACTTATAAATATTAATCACTTACTGTGATCGGTATGACTATGATTAGTATTACTGCTGAGAAAGCCCAGTACCACTGCGCCAACCATGACTGCACAAACAATGGCAAATAGACGTGTCATTTGTGCCGAGAGGGACGCAGATCCTGGGTGGCTGATGATCTGATAAGCCAAGGTCGTAAAATTAGTAAACAAGAGCTGATAAATCGTCAGATTCGCCTGCCGCCTGATAGCAAAACACGCAAGTTGCAAACCACACACCAAACTCACGCCATAAATAACCAAGATTGGAGCGCCTGACACCATCATGATCATCACAGGTAACGTAAACAGAATGCCAACGCCAGTGGTGACAAGCTTGTTTCGGCTGAATGTACGGTGGTCGTGATTCGATGGGCTTTTCAACATACTGCCAAGCGTAATCGCAATCAACATCGTTTGTGACACCGAATTTCCTACCAAAATCGCCAGCACAACCACAACCGCGGTCGCTTTAAATGCAACCATGATATAGTCACCAGTAGTGGGCGCATCGGAAACGGCCGCAGTCGGAAGGACATTCACTTCATCCCCCGGGAACAACCAGAACCCCAAGTAAGTGACGATCAAAGCTATCACCAGCTTTTCAAAGAACAATAGGGGCAATCCCGCCATTGGGAGATGCATCTGCTTGTTGACCACCACCATCACGATGACCACGATAATGGTCAGTGTCGCGATGATATCTTTTGTATTCTGATGGCTACGCTGATAACTCCAGAACAGCAATAGCCAGCAATAGAGGACAAAACCGGTTGGCGAATCGACCAATACACTACCAAAAAACACCACACCAAAGCTGATTAAGATTAATGCAACAATCACCTTTAATATTAAATTAATCGGTGGTTTGGATGGCATCAATGTCATGAACATCACAACAAATATGGGCGACAAAACAGCGAGCATCTGCCCACTTTGTTGATGGTAGAACAATAGCGAAAGCGGCAGTAACACCAATCGAATAATGGAGTTAGCTGAGCTATGAAACATAAGTCCACACGCTTAGAATTCTCATCCAAAGCTGAGCAAGCCACTCACCTGGGGTACTTTGCTCTGTCATGACAGCCACTGTGGCTTGTGAACCAAAACGAATGTTGCTTGGAACCTCACCATGATCAAACACAATATTGACTGGGTAGCGCTGCGCGGCAATAGAATTGGTGTCTGAATTTAAAAAGCCAGTCTCTTGGTCAGTGCTATTGCTGCCACCCGTTCCCCAACCAATGCTATCAACCGTGCCGTATAGCACTCGCCCCGGTAACGCATCCAATACGATCTCAACTCTTTGCCCGACTTGTATATGCTCTAGCGAGTTTTCTCTGTATAACGCAGATATCCACACCTCTCGCGGATCAACAAAGGTCAAAACAGGTGAGCCTGCGGTTGCTCGCTGGCCTACCGTCAGTTGTAGGTTACTCACCACGCCATGAGAAGGAGCCATCACTTGGGTTTTCTGTAAGTTGAGCTGAGCCTGCTCAAGGGCTGCAATCGCCGCCAACACTTGTGGATTATCACTCCCTTCTGGCCCTAACGCTTGTTTTGCCTGAACCAAAGAGGCTTCTGCGGCTTTCAATGACGCTTCAGCACGATCACGATTCTCTATGGCGTTGTCTAATTCAGAGCGGCTAACCAGCCCTTTACTGGCGAGTTCACTCACTCGACTCGCTTGCTCTCGAGAATTATCCCGAGCCGCAACCGCCTCGGTCACTTTCGCTTGTGCAACGTTAACCGCCGCTGTGCTTGCGCCAATATTTTGGCCTACTTGAGCAAGATTCGCTTCAGCGGAACGCAAACTGATCTGATAGTTTCGAGCATCAATTTCAAACAACACTTGGTTCGTTTCAACGACCTGATTATTTTCAGTTTGCACAGACGTGATATTGCCAGAAACTTCAGGAGCAATACGCACAATATAAGAGTGAACACGGGCGATCCCCGTCATTGGTGTGACGCGGTCGGCCCACAAACTGTAAAGCCACACTACTAAAATAACCGAAATAATAATTAAACTAAGCTTACGCGAAGATTTTTCTGCTTTTGACATGCTCTCTCTCTCGATCCGACAGCACGATTTACTCGCCTGCCGAATACGATGTTTTAAAAATTAAAGTGAATTCCACTTCATTGTAGTCTAGTCGATCTGTCTCTTGAGTAAAAACAAACGATTACTTGAAATATTGTCACGGCAACAATTAACAATCAACAAAAAGCCACACATCCCATTAATGAAATGTGTGGCTGTTTAGATCTGTTCTGCTACGAACTTAGATAAGTTTAGGGGTTACTCCATATCACCTAACAAGTAATCTTCATCGCTGCTCACTACTGCGCCGTGCTTCAAGAAGTTCTTACCTAGGATCATGCTGTATTCGAAGCGAGAACGGTCTTGAAGGTTTACCCTCACCTCTTTCTCTAGGTCTCCGAGCTTAACCTTCATTTCTACCACAGGGCGAATGTTCACCTTCTCGCCTTTCTTGGCTTTGATACGCATTACATCAATCACTGGCTTGGTGAAATCTTGCTTATCGCCTTGGTTGTTTTGATAGGTAAAGCTCACCATGTCTTGCCCATCTTTCTTAAATCGTTTGATGTTGACTGCGTTCATTGAGCTTACATCCGCACCAGTGTCGAGCTTGGCCGGGAACTTCATGCCGTTCACTTCTACTACTTCAATATGCCCAACTTTAAACAGTGGTTCGGCTTTCAGAAGGTAATCAGAACGCGTATTAACGTAAACGCCCTCTTTTGCCATCTTCTTGCCTAAAATAAAGTACGCTTCTTTCTCATTTGTATTGAGCACGTCGATGGCGAACTCTTGCGTACGCACTTTTCCAGACACCGCAAACTCACCACTTACAACAGGGCGAGTATCATCCCCGACTTTAAGCTTCTTAATAATTGGCTTGGTCACCTTCTGCTTCTCACCATTTACATCCGTAAGATAAAATTCAACGGAAGCATCTTTGCCTTTACCTGTCATTTCAAAACTGTCGACCTTCAGCAAAGGTGTATTGACAGTGAAAGAAGCCACAGCCTTAAGCGGGAAGTCATCTAGGGTGATGTCCTCTTCCGGCGAGATAATCATAGGCTCACCAGACTCAGCCACATCACTAAAGTTCTCTGAACCTTCTAATAAAATATTCTCAGCACTGGTGTCAATCATGAAGAGTTCGCTGGCGGTGTTGGTTCCAAATCTCAACTGCGACTCACTACTCGAGCGCTCACGTAGGTACACCAGAACGTCTTTAGTCGTGTTTTCATCGAGTTGAACAGGCACATACACCAAAGGTCTCTTCTTACCGCTCACGCTTAACATACGAACCAACGGCAATGTCATCTCTTTTTGCTTGCCGTCGTTGTCGAACATATCAAACGTCACTTCACTGTTCTTCTTATCTATATCGATGTCTTTTGCATGAAGGATGCTGTAGCGATTTTTTAATGAGAAGGTCGCGTTCATCGCCATTCCAGAGATAGACACCACCTCTTTTCGGCCAACAACGGTCGCGTTCTCTTGCTCTTGTAAATAGTCATAACCTGCAAACACCAGCGCGTTATCCGCAAGGAAGGTTTTACCAATCAGCACTGGCGCAGAGAAGTGGCTTCTGTCGGTCAGGTTAACGTCGGTTTTTAGCTCTTGGTCTGCAATGGTGAGCGACATTTTTACGGTAGGGCGATGCAAAGGCGTGCTGCTGGTGCGGCTGCGTATCATGCTGACACGCTCTAAAGGCGCTTCGATTAATACCATGTCTCCCGTCCGCGGGTTTTGAACCTTAAAAGACACCACAGCCTCATATTTCGCAAAGGTACTGCCATCCCAATCATCGTAATCAACATCGGAATTGTTCAACAGGTCTTCGGTTAACGCCGCCATCAACTCTTGGTCTTTGAGATTTTGGTAATCGGGATTAGAGCTCTTCACATGAATGTCTTCAGCATGCATAGAAGTGGTTTCCGCACCGGTATCAATTTTACCAATGAAAGGAACGTCTTTAAGCCCTTGAACACTAGAGAGGTACACGTTCTCTGTACGGCCTAATACCGCCTTACCATCGAGTTCGTAAGTGGGATTTTGAGTGGTAGGTGAAGTGTCAGTAGCCAAAGTGTATTGTGAAAAAAGTAGAGTGCTTAAAAGAGTTAGAGCCAAAGGTATCTTTTTCATTAGTTGGTCCGTTGTGATCAGTTCACTAATAATACTGGCGTTTGCGCGAAGAGTTCCCCCACCAGCAATGGTTCTCACATAACGTTAACGCTATGAGTTTTTAAATGACAAACCGATGACTTTGCGCTGCATTCGCTTATCGATTATTGACTAATGGATACCCAATAACCTTTTCAATGCTCGGTGTTCTATTGAAGAAATGAATACAAAAAAGGCCAACGACGAGCGCTGACCTTAGCTATTCAAAACACACCTGAAGCGAGTTTAACTTGCTAAAACACAAACGGTTCTAGATAAACATAGCACTAAAAAGTCCCGACTGTTTTCTTTGCACAGATAGCTCGAGCTTTTTCTGCGTCCTCACCTTTATTTTTGAGATAGCACTGTCGATAAGATTTGACGTAGCGCTCAAATAACACCTCGGCTTCAGGTTGTGGTTTAGAGAGCAGTTGGTTAACGAACTTTCTTGATCCAACCTCAAAATGCTGAGTATCGATTGGGCTATTCCAATCCCCTCCCCAGATCATAAATCCGTGATGGGCAAACAGCTCCACCACATCTTCAGCCATGCCGCGGCGTTCAATTTCATCACGAGCACGAAAACGAGTACGGTTCACATAACGAGTCGCAGATTGTGAAGGCTTTACCGTGATTCTTCCGTTGCTATCAAACTCTAAGAAAGGGTTTTGAACTGGGTTGATGTCGATTGCCACACCATAGGCATGTTTCGACCAACCTCCTCCGCCTGTAATAGGACGAGCGTTAAAGGCGCTGCTGTTGTTCGCATCCATTGAGGCGCTATCATCACCTCTGAATTCACGCATTAGGCGAGCGGAATGAAGAGGAAAATTGCGCTGTTTGAGCTCTGAAAAGATTTGTTCAACAGCAGGCGCAATAACATCAAGCACGATCATATTGCCCTGTTGCGTTTCCCCTTTGAAACTAATGAAATCGAAATCCACTTTGGATAGTCGCTCACAACCAACGGGCGCACCACTACTCAAGACATTGTTCTTTTTCATCATGTCGCATTGCCATTGAGATATAGGGGCAACTTGGGCATAACTCACTGAACTGAGCACAGTGGCCAGACAGCCGACAATAAAACGTTTCATATCAAAAACTCAAAATAGTAAGAGTGAAAAGTAGCAGAAGTTGGAAAATAGCATATTAAGCCAAGTTGAGCGCACGCTTTGTTAGCGCGTTTTATCCCAATAGACAATCTCTCGAACTCGTCCATTCTGGTCGACATCCGCTTCTCCACCAACATCAGAAGGCTCTGGTAAGGTCGATAATTGCGAAGCGTAATAGGCAACCAACATAAGTACGAACGCATCGTAAATATCGTCTATCGCGACGTCTTTGCGTTTAGTATTTGAAATGGCCAACGACAAGCCTTCACACCATTGAGGGGCGAGTTGCTGAATAATAGAAAGCCGTTCCTCTTTGCCTTCTTGAGTTCGTTTTGAAAACGCTAGCGGTTCACCTTTCAAAGCTGCAAACACCACCTCAGGATGTGATTCCCTGATAGAAAGACTGGGGTGAGATTCAATGAGCTCATCAAGCTCACGGATCTTGGGCACTATTCCCCAAGTCTGTTTAGAAAACTTCTTATCAAGCTGATCCACATTGGCACTGCACGCCGCAATGTAATCAGTTTGGTAAACCGCCTCACGGCACGGAACAGGAAACACGGAAGAACCACGCTTGCTGGTTAGAAAACGTCTTGCCGCTTTATCGCATAATCTATCTGGAGTAAGCGAATCGCTAAAGCCAATAGGCATGTCGATAAGCGCCGTTGAACCGATAAGATCACTCGCTAGCTCATCGAGGGTGTTTACCACTTTAAACGCAGGTATCTCATTGTCAGAGACAATCCAAGCGATCCAACCCGACTTGCAGCCATCAATTCCGATGTATTTCATTATGTTCTCGATGATTAGTTTGTTGAGGGTTATTTGGGATAACTAGCCCACTTAATGATCAGTGCCACTCACTAATCAGCAGTCTGCTTTTTACACCACGTACCTGCAAGCCCATTGCATCGAACACCTCTTCAAAGTCTCGACACTGCGCAGGGATGTTAGGTAACGAAAGCGCGGCTTCTGAAAAGAATTGTTGTTCAAAATGAGCCGAATCGTTCCAAGCGAGTTGCCACCACTCTAGAATCCTCGACTTAGACGAGCGCAGCTTTTCAGCCGTAGGAACTTTATCACTTTTACTTAAGTTCTCTTTGCTTGTAGTAGGAAAGAGGTTCCACTTATCGTTGTTTGGCCAGTAAGCGAAAGGCAAACAGTGATCAACGTGATACTCATTTTTTAATGATTTTCCACTCCACACGCTGACAATGTCGGCACGATCAGATCTAAGTTGCTCGACACGTTTACGCACATCGCGAGTATCATGGTTTTGATCGATCCATACCAAGCAGTCGTGATAAGTCTGTAGTGAAATGCTTCGCTGTCGGTTCAACTCGAAACGCTGCATCTCCATGACCCATTGATTCACCACCAGCGGTTCAATCCACGAGTGGTAGATTCTAAAGCACTCCCACAGGCTTTCATCGAGAGTAAAATAACCAAAACTTTCTAAGAACTCACTATCAATGACCAGTGATTCTCGGCTCTTCCGTCGTTTGTGAGGTGGGTATATATCGAATAGTCGGTTGTCTTTCGAGCCTTGATAAATGAAAGTCACAGGTCCTGATTTAATGGTGCTGATCGTTTGTGAAAATAGCTTTTGTAGAGCCTTAGCTTCATCGCCGAGAAACATAGCGCCTATCGCTAGATCATCAGCACTTAAGTGTTTGAGTTTATTCCACCCATCCTCTTTTACAAACCCAAGTCCCTTCGTTGTGTTGCTATTTTGCTGAATCCCTGCGCCTTCTATGTCGATATCAATCAGTCGCTTAAACTGCCTAACCCAATACAGAGCAACCAAGCCCACTGGTAGAGAAATTTTTCCATCAGTTCGATCAATCACAGCGCCTGAATGCGCATCAGCAATTCGCAGTAATGTTCTCAACAAAGCCAACTTGTATGTGGCCGACTTGTTGTCATTCACAATAATGTGGCGCACCTTGTTCAAATCACCGGAGCCATCATCTGGCAAGGTCATCACCACGGTTTGCCACCAAACCTCACAGCGCTTCAAGGTGTCTTGGCTGTTATCAACATGACGCACCAACAAAGCACTGTTCTTCGACAAACGCTCAAGCTCTTCAACCGAGACCTCATAACCCTCTCGGTCGTCATGAAACTCTCCGTGACGTAGGGTAATCACCAATTTGCCATTTGGAGCGAGTAAGTTAGATAACTTTCTGAATGCTCGCTCTCGATATGACGGTGCAAGGTGCATCCACACAGCACTGACCAATATCAAGTCAAAACGCATTCCGAGGTTTTCAGTGCGGCTAAGCGAGGGAAGTGAATCATCAATCCAGGTAACACTTGGGCCTGTATATTTCGAGCCTTGTTCGCGTAATGAAGCACTTGGTTCTATCGCAATAACATCAGCTCCGGCTTTGTGCATCCATAGCACATCACGACCGCTCCCAGCACCGACATCTAATACTTTATCGCCCTCTAAAGGCCAATAAGCTTGCCAGCTTTTATGCACCGTCTCGAACGTCACTGAGTTGTACTGCTGGCAAAGTGTGTGAGCATTTTTATCGTAAAAAGGAATCGATGAGGACATATGCGCTATTGGAGTAAGGAGTCTATCTCAATAGTAATGGGGAGCTTAGGCGATTGCTAGCAGCTCATGTAAGTTCAGCCACACCAATCAGCATTTATCGTTAGTGACTGTTTTATATCAATATCCACCTAATGAGTTCATCAGGCGAGTCACACCTCGAATTGATCTCGTCAGAAAAACAAAAACAAACAAGGTGCAAGCTGACGTGCGAACAGAGATAATTGTTTGAAGATGATTAACTCGCCTAAAGCACCTAGCCGATAAAGACTAATGAACACATACTCACACATAGATACCCCATTCAACCTGCGCCACACCTGTTGGTTTTGTGGTGAACCTTCCAGTAACCTTGTTGAATTCCCTAAGACAGCGCAGGCTGTTGCCAAGATTGGCCATTCACCGATAGCACTGCCGGCTTGTAATGAGTGTGCGAGAATTAACTATTCAAAGAATCTGACCTCAATTTGGTCTGTGCGCGATCAGATAAAACACACTCTGATAGACAAGTACGCTAAGCACCTTGGCATCGGTGAGAACTGGACAGAGCAAGAACTTATTGATTCTGATTTCTCGGGCTCGACACTTGGCGGGTTTGGGCGCAGCGCGTGGAAAATGTATCAAATCGCCAAGCAACGCGTCGATTATAAAGGCTGGCCTTTGTCGGTTGATGACATCCCACTTGAGGTATACGACGAAACCAGTGGCTTTGAGTTTGACGGTACTCGTTATGCCTCAATCAATTCGTGTATAGACTATTTCACCAAGGCTGCAGGCGTAGACAAAGAGCTGTTGTCGCAGCTTGTCGACATCGTTTCATCAGACCGATTTAGCTACGCACTGCGAATCGCTAAGCTGAACAAAAGTGTCTCTAATACCAAGCGCTCGGAGATCGTCGAAGAGGTACTACAACAAGAGTCTGAACAAGAAGAGATACTGCTTGAGCAAGCTAATTCAATGTTTAACCCAAACGTCGAAGAGGTGAATATTTCAGGCTCAGTTGCGCCTGTATTTGCCATTCAATGGGCGTTAGCTAACAAGGTTGAAGATTTGGCCCACCTATGTGCACTCGAAGATGAGTATTTCGACTATTTCGAACACCTCGGCGGCCCTGCAGCTTTCATGTCTTATAACGGCCTACAACTCTACTTGGAATCGCGTCAAGATCCTGAATGGGTAGAAAAATCGGATCCAAATAAACAGTATTGGTGAACATGCCTCGCTACTGGTGAACACGTGTAAGCTCGATAATCGTGTCAAACACCCATTGTTAGTCCTTGTTTTATATAAAGATCTAAAAACAGAACCCTATAACAGTTAATTGTTGCAATTCGGTTAAATAGAGTGAAAACTTCAAGCATCTAAAACTATTTAATCACTGCCATCTGCGGTGAGTAAGGAGTGAATTGTGCTTGCTGTTCTTCGTATTATTTTGGCTACGGTGTTTATTATTTTCACCACTCTATGTGCTTTTGTTTACTGCTTGTTTAGCCCCAAGAACCCCAAGCATGTGTACGTTTTCTGTCGTTGGTTCAACCAACTCCAAAAGATCATCGGTGTAAAACTGGTGCAACGCGGCCTAGACAATGCCCCGACACCAGAAAACAGCGTCTACATCTCTAACCACCAAAGCATATTGGATTTTGTGACCGATCCAGGAATGCTAAGACCACGCACTGTTTCATTGGGCAAACGCGATTTGTTGTACGTGCCTTTCTTTGGCCTGCTGTATTGGATCACCGGTAACATCATGATTAACCGCGAAGACAAATCCAAAGCACGCGATACCATCAAGCAAGTGGCGGAAGCGATTCATCAGAGAGATCTGTCTGTTTGGGTTTACCCGGAAGGAACCCGTAGTAAAGGGCGTGGACTACTGCCATTCAAAACAGGCGCTTTCCGAATGGCAATTGAAGCTGGTGTGCCTATCACCCCGATGTGTACTAGCACCACGCACAATAAGATCGACTTTAATCGTGCCAATAATGGCATTGTGATCACCGAGATGTTGGAACCTATCGATGTATCCGGATACAAGCTTAGCGATGCGAGAGAGTTGGCCAATTGCTGTCACGCACTCATGGCAGAGAAAATAGCAGAGCTTGATGCCGAAGTGGCTCGTTTAGAGGCGCAGCAAAAAACAGAGTTGGATTCAGACCGTTCTTCTACGAACTAACTCGCAACGAAACCACTGAGTCATCGCTCAGTTACTTAAAAAGACACTCAACGATCGCAACTCTCATTGTTCTTGTTTTACTTGCTGGCGCTTATCCGCAAAATAAAAACAGGCGTTAACGGCTTTATAGAGCAATGGGAGCAAACGATGGAAGTGATTCACCATGGTGGCAAACATACTGTCACAGGATCTTGTCACGAGCTAAGAGATTCAGGCCAAGCGGTGCTCATCGATTGTGGCCTTTTTCAAGGTTTAGATCTTCAAGGTAAAAAGCTTCAAGGTGCGGACACTCGCCCTCTTGATATTGAATTTGAAACATCCCACCTCAACGCTCTGCTGCTGACCCATACTCACATTGATCATATTGGCCGATTACCTTGGTTACTCGCCAGTGGGTTTAACCAACCGATTTATTGCACGCAAGCCACCGCTGAACTTGCCCCTTTAATGATTGAGGATGGCTTAAAGCTGCAAGGACTCAGCAATAAACAGTCGAAGCTGATACTCAAAAAGATTCATTCGTTAATTGCTCCCAAGCCTTACGGGGAATGGTTTCCAATCACGTCTAAACAGCAAAACAACGGAAAGGATCATGATAGGCCAAATACTCTGTATGCTCGCTTTCAACCTGCGGGGCACATCTTAGGTTCTGCCTATATCGAGATTAAGTTACCCAACCAAGAGGTGGTAGTCTTCTCTGGCGATTTGGGCCCAAGTAACACACCACTACTGCCCGATCCTAAGCCACCACGACAAGCCGACTATCTGTTTATCGAATCCACTTATGGCACCAGTACACATGATGATATTGCTACGCGAGCTGAGCGTCTCAAAGCAATCATTGATCGTTCACTGCTCGACGGTGGCGTTATTCTAATTCCGGCATTTAGTATCGGCAGAACGCAGGAATTGCTTTTTGATATCGAACACCTGATCTTTGAGCATCAACTCAGTAGCGATATTCCTATTATTCTCGATTCTCCGATGGCTCAAAAAGTGACGCGTTCATACCGACGTTTTAAAGAGTTGTGGGGACAAGAAGCAAAGCAGCGTCTTGAACTGAAACGCCACCCACTCGCTTTTGAGCAGTGCATTACCGTTGATGGACATAGAATGCACAAGAAAATCGTGAATCGCCTCAAGTCGACAGGTGAACCTGCGATTGTGGTCGCAGCTTCTGGGATGTGTCAGGGTGGCAGGATAATGAACTACTTATCCGCCTTGCTTCCCGATAAACGAACCGATGTAATTTTAGCTGGCTATCAAGCGCACGGAACGCTCGGACGAGAGCTGCAACAAGGGGAAATGCAGGTTTATATTGATAACAAAGACGTTGAGGTTAATGCTCAAATTCATGGCATGTCTGGCTATTCTGCCCATGCTGATAAAGGGGACCTCTACCAATTTATAGAAGGCATCGCGACGCCACCGAAAGAGGTGCATTTGATTCATGGCGAGCCAAATACTCAGTCTGAATTCGCTAAAGAATTACAGGCGCGAGGGTTCGTGGTTGTTTGAAACAGGCATCAAATTAACAACTTTTACTAGGTAGATATTAAAGCCTCAATTATCAAACCTTCAAAAGCCATAGTCTCTTAGACCTGCTAGCTCACCCAATGTAGGTGATATATTCCAAGCTACTTATCTCACCATCCATATGTCAGCCGTTTATGCTAAGCGGCTTTAACCGCTGTTTTGCGCAATTTCGTTTCTTATGCGCATCTCAAGATCCCCTTTCTGTATTAATCACTATTTATTCACTTTGCAAAACACCAGAAAAACACAACCAGTTGCATAGGTAATTAAATAGAACGATTATCGAATTAGCACTAAGCATTAACAAACACCCTCTATAACTTGCTTTATGTCACAGTAATCCTAATAGGCAGTTAAATAATTTAACACTTGGGTTACAAGTGAAGTATTGTGTTGTTCGAAAAACAATCATAAGCAAAACTAACAGGGAAAATACTCATGCAGTCATTCGTTGATTTTTTGAATGGAATAATCTGGAGCCCAGTACTTATCTACCTATGTTTAGGTGCAGGTTTGTTCTACTCCATCATGACTCGATTTGTTCAAATCCGTCACTTCTTTGAAATGTGGCGCTTGCTACTATCGGGTAAAAGCTCATCAAAAGGCATCTCGTCTTTCCAAGCTCTAGCCGTTTCGCTATCTGGCCGTGTAGGTACAGGTAACATTGCTGGTGTTGCTGCCGCTATCGGTTTCGGTGGCCCAGGTGCAGTATTCTGGATGTGGGTTGTAGCCTTCTTTGGCGCCGCGACTGCTTATGCAGAATCTACGCTAGCGCAAATCTACAAAGAAGAAGACGAAGGCCAGTTCCGTGGTGGTCCGGCTTACTACATTGAAAAAGCAATGGGTCAGAAGTGGTACGCATGGATCTTCGCAATCGCGACTATTTTTGCATGTGGTATTTTGCTTCCAGGTGTTCAGTCAAACAGTATTGGTAATGCTGTAGAAGCTGCATTTGGTTCAGGTGACATGATTGAAACAGCTGTCGGTACATTCAGTTTCGCTAAAATTTTCACCGGTACTGTTGTTGCTATCATCCTTGCTTTCATCATCTTTGGTGGTGTTAAACGTATTGCGAACTTCACACAGATCGTTGTTCCTTTCATGGCATTGGCTTACATCATCATCGCGTTCGTTATCATTCTGCTAAACATCAGCCAAGTGCCAACGGTTTTCGCAATGATCATCGGCGATGCATTCACACCTATGGCAGGCTTCGGCGCTGCAATTGGTTGGGGTGTTAAGCGTGGTGTTTACTCAAACGAAGCGGGTCAAGGTACTGGCCCTCACGCGGCAGCAGCTGCAAGTGTTGATCACCCAGCTCAACAAGGTTTGGTACAAGCGTTCTCTATCTACATCGATACACTTCTAGTATGTTCTGCTACAGCGTTCATGATCATCATCACTGGTGCTTACAACGTTCACGGCGGCGCTGAAGGCGTGTTCCTTGTTCAGAACCTAGCAGCAAACATCGGTGCGAATGGTCCTGTGTTTACACAGCTTGCTATTGAAAGTGCACTACCAGGCATTGGTAAGCCATTCATCGCATTTGCTCTGTTCTTCTTCGCATTTACAACGATTCTTGCTTACTACTACATCGCAGAAACGAATATTGCTTACCTACGTCGTACCATCAAGATCCCTGGCATGATGTTCGTACTTAAGCTTGTTCTTATCACTGCAGTTTTCTATGGTACAGTTAAAACAGCTAACCTTGCATGGGCAATGGGTGATGTTGGTGTTGGTTTGATGGCATGGTTAAACATCGTTGGTATTCTGATTATCTTCTTCATGTCTAAGCCTGCGCTTAAAGCTCTAGCTGACTACGAAGAACAGCAGAAACAAGGTGTGACTGAGTACACTTTCAACCCTGTAAAACTAGGCATTAAAGGTGCGACTTACTGGGAAGAGAAGTACAAGCGTAAAACAGGCAAGTCTCCAGAAGCAGAAGCTGCAGACACTAAACCTGTAGAGCAACCTTCAGCTTAAGCTTGTGCCTTAACAAATAGCTCGCTTTAACTCGCGCTATTAATAACGCATAAAAAAGGGGTTAGCCATTTCGGCTAACCCCTTTTGTTTTATTCATAACAAATAAACGGCTTATAACAAACTAACTGTTCCCGAGTTAGAGTATTAAGCAGCGATTTCTTGTGTTGCCATTTGAGGTGCTTTCTTCTCACCGATAGGCAGTACTGTGCGGCCGTATTCGTTGTTGATTACTTGTGCCATTGCAAAGTAGATAGCTGAAGCACCACAGAAGATACCTTCAAAACCAGCGATAGTGCCGATTAGTTCGCTGCCAGTGAAATCACGAGCTGCAAGTAGGAAGAACAAGATAGTCAGTGAACCGAATACTACTTGCTTCGCAACTGGGTAGCATAGAGAACCGATGAACATGAAGCCTGTGAAGATGCCCCATAGTAGTAAGTACCAACCCATGAATGCAGCAGGGCTTGCAGGTAGACCCATGTAAGGCATCACGATTAAACCAACCAAAGACAACCAGAATAGGCCGTAAGAAGTAAACGCAGTTGTACCGAACGTGTCACCACGTTTGAAACACATTGTGCCCACGATAACTTGGCTCAAACCACCGTAAAAAATACCCATAGCAAGAATCATTGAATCGATTGGAAAGAAACCTGCGTTGTGGATATTAAGAAGAATAGTGGTCATACCGAAACCCATTAAGCCTAGTGGCGCTGGGTTAGCTAGTTTGGTCGACATTGCGAATTTACCTTATTAAAGTGGTTGATTAAAAAAAAACAATAAAAGTTGTCAGAAAATTTTAATCTATAAACCGTACAACTAGGTAATCCAGTTATCGAAAACTAAGATTGTGTAAATGATCTTATGGAAAATTAGTTTCATAACAACGCTAATTAATTCATAGAACCTATAAATGAACAAATTCCCTGTCGCGCTATGAAAAAGATGCGAGTAACGAGATGCGAGATACGAAAAAAGTCTTTAGATTCGAGTAAGCGCCCCCTTAATAGCAAACGTAGGCAACATAGGGCGAGCTCTTCGCTACTCGTTTACTCGTATCCCGTATCGATTCATTAACTCTCGCCCCTCTTTTGTAATCTTAAATTACGCTTGTTGAGCTTTAGAATCAGACACTTGAGATTGAACTTCTGAAGAAGCGTTTTTACTCGCATCGCGTTTAGCTAACAGAGTCACAAGGATAAGTTGAGCAACAAGAGCGCCCAGCACAACCAATGCACTTCCAGTAAAGCCAGCCACTACAAAACTAACCAAAGCGATAGAGCCGTTCATCAACGCATAAGGAAGCTGAGTCTTAAAGTGTTCAAATTGATCACACCCTGCACCTGTTGAGGAAAGAATGGTTGTTTCAGAGATCGGCGAGCAGTGATCACCAAATAACCCTCCCGATAACACAGCACCGATCGCGACTAATAAAGGCGCATCGATCGCAATAGCGGTTGGAATGACCAATGGCATCATTATCGCGAAGGTTCCCCACGACGATCCCGTTGCGAATGAAATGATAGCCGATAATAAAAACGCGACCGCAGGTACTAACCAATATGGAAAGCCGCTCTGTGCTTGCTCAGCAATATAAGCTGCCGCACCCAACTCCTTACCAACGGTGCTTAATGCCCAAGCCAATACCAAGATGATCGCGACTGGCATCATGTTTCCCATGCCTTTTAAGTACACAGAAACACCATCAGACAACTTTCTTACACCGTAGTAAGCCATTAACGAAATTAATGTAATCGCCGCAAAGAAATAAGCCGATGATAACGCCGCTCTAAATGATGAACCTGCGACCTTTTGGAACGGGAAACCTTGTGGTACCAGCATGGCACACAACACCACCAGCATCACTAACAATGGTGCCCAGACAAAAGATGCCTTTGCATTTTTATGCGAGAACGGATTTAGTGATTCGTTATTCACGCCAGAGTTAATTCCCGCCTGGCAATCACGCTCAGCTTTTGCCATTGGCCCAAAATCTAAACCTTTAACGGACACGAGCGGAACGATGAAAATCGCGAGGAATGCGTAGAACTGAAAAGGAATCGCACCGATGAACGCATCCCAATCAGACATATTGACATTCAACGCCGTAAACTCTTTCTGAATCAGGCTCATGATATACACGCCCCACCCGATAAAAGGGATAAGGATCGCGACGGGTGATGATGTAGAGTCGATGATGAATGCCAACTTCTGTCTAGAAAGTTTCAGTTTATCGAAAAGAGGGCGAAAGACAGGACCAACAATCAACGGAGTACCTAAGTCAGAGAAAAATATCACGATTCCTCCAAACCACGCAGACAATTGAGCTTGGCACTTGTTGCTTACCCACTGAGTCACACGCTTAGCAAACGCAACACCACCACCCGACTTTTCCATCAAAGCGACAAAACCACCGATGAACACCAACAGCATAATCACGCCAGCGTTGTAGCTATCTGTAAGCTGAGGGACTAGGTAACCTTTAACCATGGTACCAAACGTATCAAGCGGGTTAAGTTCGCTAAACATGCCAGTCAGCATCGCAACACCACTCAGCACGCCAGCAAAAAGGCCAATCACCACATTCCTTGTCGCCAACGACAACACCAAAGTAATCACAATGGGGATGAGTGACGTGATATCTGTCTGCTCCATAGGTACACCTTAACCCTAAAATAAGAGAATAAATATAAATTAAATTTGAATATAAATTCACAAGCATCATTTGTACAGAACTTTATCCTCTAACTGGATAATTAGTCTTTAAATGCGCTTCAACATAGCCAAATAGACCAATCACCCTGCTTAAATAGCCAAGTTCGAAACGGAAAAAAGCCGAAAGTAGAAACTTTCGGCTTTTGATTATTTATATCGCTATGGTCGTACTACTGAGCTCGTAACTTAGGCCACCTCTTCAGTATTCAGACTATCAATTACAGCTGATTTCATCCCAGAACCAATTCGATTGAACTGGGCTTTCCCAAACACCTGGGCCGTTTTTAGCCACGAAGCACTTACCGTTATGCGTCACTTTATCGCCATTACTCACTTGGCTAACACCGGCTTGCCACGTAATAAATTCAGATGGATCGACAACCACTGGCGGTTCTGTCACAGGTGGTTCAACTGGTGTTGGGTCTACCGGAGCAGGATCAACAGGCGCGGGATCGGTGACTACCGGTGGTGTTGGCTCTCCAGCAATCAATGTCCAAGGGCCGCCATTGGCAGGGTCATCCCCTTGTGTCCACCATTTCGCTTCGTAGGTTGCACCGTTGTGAGTAACTTGGTCACCCGCGTTGTAAACCTTGGTCGCACTCCAACCGTTACCACCCGGATCAGTACCAGGGTCTACCGGATCAAGCTTATCGACCACTTTCACTTCAGGCCAGCTCGCATGAGAACCATAAAAGTTGGTCACACACTTCTCGTAATCGCCAGCCACCAGTGCGGAATAAGCAGTTTGAAAGCCCACTAGCTCACACTCAAATGAGTAACCTTCTGGGCGGTCTGCGTAGTATTTCCAGTTACCATCCCAGTTGGTGTACAACACATCCGTTGCTCCGTTGAGATTCAAGCTTCCGTAAGGCGTTTGCTGCCAACAAGTATTGGCTTCATCCGCTTCTACCGGAATTTCATAGTGCGCTGCTAACCCTTCCCAATAACGAATACGGTTAACGGGTTGGCCTTTGTCTTTGTTCTGCTCGCCACATTCAATACCACCATTGATCACGTTGATTGTGGTACCAAAGCCATAGCCAATACCCGCATCCAATTCACGTTGAGATGGTGTCCATGTTCGGTCAATTACATGCAGCATTGCCGGTTTAGGCGCTTGTGGTGTTAAAAAGAACCAGATAGCAGACGCTAAGTTCAACCAAGAATCCGCCACTAAGCCCGGATTGTTGAGAAGCACCGTCGCGTCACCATCAAACATCACTTCAGAGAATGCGCCGTAATTAAAATGGTAAGAAAGCTGTTTAGCACCACGTCCGAAGTAACCCTGCCCTGCCGCACAAGGCCAACGGGCATTCTGCCAATCATTCTGACCACAACCTGTGGTGTAACCTTCTTGGCCTTCAGACCAACCCATTTCGCGAACATGCACCAGCGCTTGCTGCCACTCTTCTAGAGCTAATGGATTATCAGAGGTGTTGCCTATCGCGATGTGCCCACCCGTCTCTTGTGAAAAGTGAGCAAAGGCCGTGATGATGGATTTCTTACAGATGGCATCGGAGTCACGGCCATCGGTGTACTCTCCACAGAACGCTGGGAATTTACCGATCGCACGTAAGAAGCGAGTGTAGGTGTATTCTGGCGCTGCCATCTGAGTGAGGAAGTCCCATTCCGATTGAGGGAACACGCGCTCTACACGCTTTACGTTTTCAGGGTTGGAGGGGGAACCGGGTTCAATCGCTTCAACGATTGTATTCGGGCGAGTTTGAAGGGCCTGTGACCAGATCGCATACATAGGATCGGATGTTTTCGCTTGTTCAGCAGCTTGTAGAGCCGACTTTTCAACAAGGTAACCATTCGGGTTTTGCGGATCAGGTTGAATGTTCAAAGACGCATGACTTTGCGCTGCTAATGTGCAGCCCAGTACTGTCGCCAAATATTTGATTTTTAACATGATGGATTCTCTTATCTGTCCTTAATAAGTCCATCAAAGAGTATGCTTCACATGTGGAATGGCCTAGCTGTAGCTGTGTGAATTTATAAAAAGTGCGAGTGATCTTTTTGATACATGGCTCAGCACAACAAAGCGTCTCATGGTTTCTTGAGCTGATATCTAGTTTCCAACTCAATTGGTTTCTAGTTATTGTTCATTTGATTTCGAGGTATTGCTCATAAGCCTTTAATGTAATGAATCAATATAATCAATCGAAAAGAAAAAAGCCCCGAACTGAGTTCGAGGCTTAAGATCTTAATCAAAGCTGGTTAAATCTCTAAGAGATTATTCCCACTCGATAGTTGCT
This sequence comes from Vibrio sp. 10N.261.52.C2, assembly GCF_041471425.1. Taxonomy (NCBI): domain Bacteria; kingdom Pseudomonadati; phylum Pseudomonadota; class Gammaproteobacteria; order Vibrionales; family Vibrionaceae; genus Vibrio; species Vibrio sp. 10N.261.52.C2. The sequence continues at coordinate 164,105 of NZ_JBFROH010000016.1, forward strand.
GGTGGCTTACCAGAAATATCGTAAACAACACGTGAAATGCCGTTAACTTCGTTGATAATACGGTTAGATACCTTACCTAGGAAGTCGTATGGTAGGTGTGCCCAGTGAGCAGTCATGAAGTCGATAGTTTCTACAGCACGTAGAGATACAACCCAATCGTACTTACGGCCATCGCCCATTACGCCAACTGAACGTACTGGTAGGAATACCGTGAATGCTTGAGATACTTTGTGGTAAAGGTCAGCAGCGTGAAGCTCTTCAATGAAGATAGCATCTGCACGACGCAGTAGATCACAGTACTCTTTCTTGATTTCGCCAAGAACACGAACACCTAGACCTGGACCCGGGAATGGGTGGCGGTAAAGCATGTTGTATGGAAGACCAAGCTCTAGACCGATCTTACGTACTTCATCTTTAAACAGCTCACGTAGAGGCTCAACAAGACCCATTTCCATATCATCAGGAAGGCCACCAACGTTGTGGTGAGATTTGATTACGTGTGCTTTACCTGTCTTAGATGCTGCAGACTCGATTACGTCTGGGTAGATAGTACCCTGAGCAAGCCATTTAGCATTAGATAGTTTCTTAGACTCTTCATCGAAGATATCTACGAATACGTGACCGATGATTTTACGCTTAGCTTCTGGTTCAGCTTCACCTTCCAGAGCGTTAAGGAAACGTTCTTCAGCATCAACTTTAATGATGTTAAGGCCGAATTTGTCACCAAACATGTCCATAACCTGCTCGCCTTCGTTTAAACGAAGAAGGCCGTTATCAACAAATACACATGTTAGTTTGTCGCCGATAGCGCGGTGAGCAAGCATTGCTACTACTGATGAATCAACACCACCAGAAAGACCAAGGATAACTTCGTCGTCACCTACTTGTTCTTTAATACGTGCAACTGCATCTTCAATGATAGATGCTGAAGTCCACAGACCTTCACAACCACACGCGTTAAGAACGAAGTTCTCAAGCATTTTTAGGCCGTTTTTAGTGTGCGTTACTTCTGGGTGGAATTGAACACCGTAGTATTTCTTATCTTCGTTTGCCATTGCTGCGTATGGGCAAGTGTCTGTTTCTGCGATTTTTGTAAAATCAGCAGGGATTTCAACCACTTTGTCACCGTGGCTCATCCAAACATCTTGAGTCGTCTCAAGGTCAGCGAAAAGTGCAGATTCACCAGTTACTTGTACCGCTGCGTAGCCGAACTCGCGCTCAGTAGACGTTGCTACTTTACCGCCAAGTTGCTCAGCCATAGTTTGCATGCCGTAGCAGATACCGAATACAGGAACACCTGAATCAAATACGTACTGAGGTGCACGTGGAGAGTTCTCCTCCGTTACACTTTCAGGACCACCAGATAGGATGATGCCGTCTGGATTGAATTCACGAATATCCGCTTCTTCTACGTCCCAGCTCCAAAGTTCACAGTAAACACCGATCTCACGAATACGACGAGCTACTAGCTGTGTGTATTGAGAACCGAAGTCTAGAATTAGAATACGTTGGTCATGAATATTTTTAGTCATTGTAAGCAGTCTTATTGGCTATGTGATAAAACGGAGGTGAGTTTACTCACCTCTGATTAACTCTTCAAGAAATAAAGCAAACGTTTTCGTTAGATATCTTTAACCACGTGTTTTGAGACAATCGGACTTTTAACAAAACAGGCGGTAGATATAATACCAATCACAGCAAGTAAGTGTTCAGGAATAGCGTAGGAAAAAAGCCTGAGAACGAGGCAGCTCTATTCGACAAAGAGTTCTGATAAGTAGTTATTCTACAATCAAAAATTCTAACGAAGTTATCGAGGTTTTTAACAAGCTAGGATGACCAGTTATTTACTACGATTGGTATATTAATGTGCCGACTAAATCAGCACATTATTCAAACGTTTGGACGTATTATTAACCTAAACGGTAGTTAGGTGCTTCTTTCGTGATTTGAACATCGTGTACGTGAGATTCTTTCATGCCCGCACCAGAGATACGAACAAACTCAGCTTTAGTACGCATGTCTTCAACAGTTGCAGAACCCGTTAGGCCCATGCTTGAGCGTAGACCGCCCATCTGTTGGTGAACGATCTCTTTTAGACGACCTTTGTATGCGATACGACCTTCAATACCTTCTGGAACAAGCTTGTCTGCAGCGTTGTCAGATTGGAAGTAACGGTCAGAAGAACCTTGAGACATAGCGCCAAGAGAACCCATACCACGGTAAGACTTGTAAGAACGACCGTTGTAAAGAATAACTTCACCCGGTGCTTCTTCAGTACCCGCGAACATTGAACCAACCATCACACAAGATGCGCCAGCAACGATAGCTTTACAGATATCGCCAGAGAAGCGGATACCGCCATCTGCGATTACTGGAATACCGTATTCGTTAGCTACTTCAGCTGCGTCTGCGATTGCTGTTACTTGAGGAACACCAACACCAGTAACGATACGAGTCGTACAGATTGAACCCGGGCCGATACCTACTTTAACCGCACTAACACCCGCTTCGATAAGAGCACGAGCGCCAGCGCCAGTTGCTACGTTACCACCGATGATTTGTAGATCAGGGTATGCAGCGCGAGTTTCGCGGATACGGTTAAGTACGCCTTCAGAGTGACCGTGTGAAGAGTCGATAAGTAGAACGTCTACGCCAGCTTCAACTAGAGCAGCAACACGCTCTTCGTTACCAGCACCAGCACCAACAGCTGCACCTACACGTAGGCTGCCGCGCTCATCTTTACATGCGTTTGGTTTACGTTCTGCTTTGTGGAAATCTTTTGCAGTGATCATTCCAGTCAGTTGGAAGTCATCATTTACAACAAGAACTTTTTCAACACGCGCTTCGTGCATTTTCTCTTGAACTTCTTCACGAGTTGCACCTTCTTTAACAGAAGCAAGGCGAGCTTTAGGCGTCATTACTACATCAACTTTCTTAGAAAGGTCAGTAACAAAGCGAACGTCACGGCCAGTAATGATACCAACCAATTCGTTTGTTTCAGTAACAACAGGGAAACCGGCGAAGCCGTGTTTTTGAGTAAGGGCTACAACATCAGCGATTGTCGCGTCAGGGCTTACAGTTACTGGGTGAGAAACCACACCAGCTTCGTAAATTTTAACCTGGCGAACCATTTCAGCTTGCTGCTCGATTGACATATTCTTATGAATAAAGCCAATACCACCTTCTTGCGCAAGGGCAATTGCTAGGCGTGCTTCCGTAACAGTATCCATCGATGCAGAGATCATTGGGATGTTTAAAGAAATGTTTTTCGTTAACTGAGTGCGAAGATCAGCTGTGTTCGGAAGAACGGTTGAGTGTGCTGGGACGAGTAAAACGTCATCAAAAGTTAAAGCTTCTTTTGCGATTCGTAGCATTTGCAATATCTCACAACAAAGGTGTTAAAAGGAGTAAACCCAACTTTATCGTTTCGCATAATAAAGTGATTTGGATTTGATATTGCAGACGGATTATACGCACGGCGAAATCGCTTGGCTACACATTTTTGTATTTTTAATTTGCATTTACCCCCTTGCTATGTATTATATTGCCGCTATCTTCCATACTCACGCCCTGTGAGATTCCAAGAAAGACCTTCCTTCAAGGAAAGATAGTGCTTCTATGACTAATCCAAACATCTTTACTGTTTCTCGCCTCAACTCAGAGGTTCGTCTCCTATTAGAAAACGAAATGGGAATAGTCTGGCTCGTTGGTGAAATCTCAAACTTCTCTGCACCTGTATCTGGTCACTGGTACCTCACGCTTAAAGACTCTCGCGCTCAAGTTAAGTGCGCCATGTTTCGTGGCAATAACCGCCGTGTCACCTTTAAGCCCCAGAATGGTAATCAAGTTCTAGTCAAAGCTCGCCTGTCTCTTTATGAGCCACGTGGTGATTATCAACTGATCATCGAAAGCATGCAGCCAGAGGGTGACGGCAAGCTTCAGCAAGAGTTTGAAAAACTGAAGATGAACCTTGCCGCAGAAGGACTGTTTGCTCAATCAAGTAAGCAAGCTCTTCCTGAACACCCAAAACGTGTTGGCGTTATCACATCTAAAACCGGTGCAGCGCTGTTTGATATTCTTGATGTACTAAAAAGGCGCGATCCTTCATTGCCTGTTGTGGTTTACCCGACCATGGTTCAAGGCGAAGAGGCGGCAATTCAGATTGCTCAAGCGATTGGACGAGCTAACGAACGCAATGAGTGTGATGTGTTGATCGTGGGTCGTGGCGGCGGTTCATTAGAAGACTTATGGTGCTTCAATAACGAGATCGTTGCTCGCACAATTGCAGCAAGCCAGATCCCGATTATCAGCGCAGTTGGCCACGAAGTTGACGTCACTATCGCCGATTTCGTCGCAGATATGCGTGCTCCAACGCCGTCAGCTGCTGCAGAATTGGTTAGCCGTGACAACAGTCATAAAGAGCAAGCTTATGCCTCTAAACGTGCTCGCTTGGTGAGTGCGATTCGTCATGTGTTAATCAAACAAGCACAATCCACTCAAACGTTAAAATACCGCTTGGAGAAACAGCACCCGAGCTACCAACTGCAAAAGCAGAGTCAGCAGCTTGATGACCTAGACATGCGTTTGCGTCGTGGTATGACTCAATACCTAAAACAACATGCACAGCGTGTTGAACGTAAACAGCACCAACTTCAGTTGAACTCACCAGTGAAGCGCCTTGGTGAACAAAAACTGCATCTGCAACGTTCAGAGCAAAAGCTATTAGATGCGATGGATAAAACACTGCTAACCACTCGCCATCAGCTAGCCATGGCTGCAGAGAAGCTAGAAACCGTTAGTCCACTGGCAACCCTAAAGCGTGGCTACAGCATTACTCATTCCGCATCGAGCAAGACAGTATCATCAATTAACGATGTCGAAGTCGGTGAAGTGATCACCACTCAAGTTGAAGACGGTGTGATTGAATCGCAAGTGACAACAAGAGTCGCTAAGAGTGGGCTTTAGGTTCGACTAGAACGTTGAAAATCATTTAAAACCAGAAAGCCCTATCGATAATCGACAGGGCTTTTGTATATCTACTGGCTGTAAAAGAAAACAACCTGATTCAAACCTTACTCACGACTCCGTCGTAGAAGGCTCCTTCATGGTCAGCATCCCTTCCGTCACAATAAAGTTGATGATGAAATCTAAACCTTGGCTCTCTTTGAGGTTGGTGAACACGTATGGCTTGGTTGGACGCATGCGTTGTGTGTCTTGCTCCATCACCTCAAGTGACGCACCCACATATGGTGCTAAATCGATCTTATTGATAACCAGCAGATCAGAACGCGTAATACCCGGTCCGCCTTTACGTGGGATCTTCTCCCCTTCCGCTACATCAATCACGTAGATGGTAAGATCGGCTAATTCAGGGCTGAACGTCGCACTCAAGTTATCACCGCCACTTTCGACGAATACCACATCGAGGTTCTTATGCAGCTTGGCAAGCTCTTCTACCGCAGCTAAGTTCATCGACGCATCTTCACGGATCGCCGTGTGCGGACAGCCACCCGTTTCAACACCAATAATACGATCTGGTTCTAGAGCCTCTGCTCGCGTAAGTATCTTGGCATCTTCTTGAGTGTAGATGTCGTTGGTTACCACTGCGATATTGAGCTTGTCGCGAATCGCTTTACAAAGCACTTCTAATAGCGCTGTTTTACCAGACCCTACCGGGCCGCCAATACCAATTCGAAGTGGTTGCTTATAACTTTCCATTGTCTACTTCCTTATATTCTTTTTGCTACATCGTTCGCGCTAACCGCTACGAACGAAATAGTCGTGTGTATTGTGTTTCGTGCAATGAACTCGCTAATGCCATCGAAGGCGAAAAGCTGCCTATCATCCAATCTTCTATCGTGCGGGCCTTTTCGATCACCTCAGGAAAGGTGTTGGTGATATTAATCAATGCCAACTGACCATCGGTTTGACCTAAAGGCACTAACTTGACCCCTGCGGTAACGATGTTTTCAAGCCAACTCCATAAATAACCCTGCTTGAGGCTCTCTAAATCAATACCCCAATGCTGAGCCGCCATACACATGCCCAACAATTGGTTTGGATGACTATCAACAGAGTCCACCAGTGAAATATCGATATCTAAGCGCTTCAACAAAGTATTCAATGCTTGCCCACGCTGTTTCTCTTCCGCTCGCAATTCACTGGTTTCACGGCTTGAGTACAGGTAATTACACCAGTGCTCAATCTCATCGAGTTCCCCCTTTTCTAGAGCGTGGTAAAGACGCTCTAATATAGGCAATTCCAAGGTCGCGACACTGGAGTTGACGATGGTGTTGAGCCACTGTTCCATGCTGTTGCGATCGGTCACCCACCCCGCTTCAACCGCTAACTCTAAACCCTGCGAGTAAGTGAACCCACCAATCGGCAATGACGGACTGATCAATTGAAACAGGCGATAGATGGCGACATTTTCTGATGTGGTCATAACCGTGCCCTCAATTTCCTAGAATCGAAAAAGTCCGAGAGCTTATGCGCCTAACAGTAATAGTGCGCTTGCTGAAGCCACGCCGACTGACAACCATTTAGAGTAAACCGCGCGGCCGACAAATGTACCGATAACCATCAGAGCCAAAGCTGTGATACTCATACCAGTTGCAAACTGAGTTAGGTTACTTGCCGCTTCAACGCCATGCGCATAACCATGGAAAAACAACATACCAATCGAAGCCGCTAATACACTGTTCACTCGCTTAGTCGATGGTGAGAACACGTGCCATAAACATAAGCTGACAACGAATAGAGAAGCGATGATTGCAGGTTCAACAATCACAGAGAAGCCTAGGGCTTGGCCTGCGATAAGCCCTACCACCAAAGACACCAATCCGCCGCCAATCAGAGCGGCTTTTGTCTTGGTGGAGAATAAAAGTGCGCCAATTAACAGACCAAAAGCGATCAACATGATCAGGTGATCCATACCTGTCACAGGGTGAGTTAAGCCAGACATAAATGAGTGAGACTCATGAACTGAGTGCGCTCCATGTCCTGGGTGAGCGAAAGCCAATGTTGATGTTGTTAGAGAAGCTATTGTGAAAGTACATAAGCCGGCAGCTGTTTTAAAGTTCATCGCGAGTTCCTTGCTTTATACCAATCGTAGTAAATAATTGCTCACCCTAGCTTGCTAAAATGCTCGATAACTGCGTTATAATTTTTGATTGTAGAATAACTACTTATCGAAAAATTATGCCTTGTTCTCAAGCCTTTTTTCTGCGCTATTGTTGATCACTTACTTACTGTGATTGGTATTATTGTTATTAATATCGTTGTTATATAAATCGTTTAGTGAGTCATCAATGACTCGATTAATGATGGTGATGATGTCCACCAGAGCGACCGCCATAAGCACCGCCTTCTGGTTCAAACGGTTGTTTCTCAGTGGTCACTTTCGCGCCTAAGCCTTCAACCATTTCATCTAAAACATGGTCGTGTTGATAACGAACCCAACCCGCTTCCACTTGCAGCGGAACATGACGGTTACCAAGGTGATACGCCACTCGCGTTAACAGGAGCAAGTCTTCACAGTAAACAGTCGAAACGGTTTCTGGTGCCGCTTTCACTTCTACGACTAAACCGCATTTACTTGAGAGTTGTTCGCCACCACGCAAGATATGACCTCGTGGTAGAAACAGTCCGGCATTGCGCCCGTCATCGAGCATCACCTTAAGACGGCTCTTAATGCGGCTATCGATCGGCAGGCTTAAGTAGCCGTCCGGTGCATTTTGTATTTGAGTATTCAGTTGAGTCAGTTCAATCATGCTATTACCTCAATCTCCTTGTGAGATTTATAACGTTTAAATTAGGAGCCTTCAGCCTAAAAGCCCTTAGCTAAGAGCTAGAACAAGAGCCTTCAGCTCAGCGCTAAAATAAAAGCCTTCAGCCGAGCTCTTAAAATAGAAAATACCGTTGTGCCATTGGTAGTTCTTCAGCAGGCTCACAAGTTAGCAATTCACCATCGGCGCGTACTTGATACGTCTGAGAGTCGACCTCAATTTTTGGCATCCAATCGTTGAGCTTCATGTCGGCTTTGCTGATATTTCGGCAGTTGCTCACAACACCAATCAAGCTCTGCAAACCCAATTGCTTATCAATGTTCTGCGCCTTGGCTTCCTTAGAAACAAACAACATTGATGTGTTTTGACATGCCTTGCCGTAGCTACCAAACATTGAACGGTAATGGACTGGCTGAGGTGTTGGGATTGAAGCATTTGGGTCACCCATCGGCGCCATGGCGATCATGCCGCCTTTCAAAATCACACTAGGTTTCACACCAAAGAAAGCGGGCTTCCACAACACTAAGTCTGCTAATTTCCCTGCTTCGATAGAACCGATTTCATGAGACATACCATGAGTGATCGCTGGGTTGATGGTGTACTTAGCGACATAGCGTCTTAATCGGAAGTTATCGCTGTAGTCTGAATCTTCTTTTAGGCTGCCGCGCTGAACTTTCATCTTGTGCGCAGTTTGCCAAGTTCGAGTGATCACCTCGCCTACACGTCCCATTGCTTGTGAGTCCGAAGCGATCATCGAAAAGGCACCTAAGTCATGAAGAATGTCTTCTGCGGCAATGGTTTCACGGCGGATACGAGATTCAGCAAACGCGACATCTTCAGCAATCGATGGTGACAAGTGATGACAGACCATCAACATGTCTAAGTGCTCATCGACGGTATTGATGGTGTAAGGGCGTGTTGGATTGGTTGAGGAAGGCAAAACGTTCGGCTCACCTGCAGCACGAATAATATCGGGAGCATGACCACCGCCCGCACCTTCGGTGTGATAGGTATGAATCACGCGGTCGCCGATTGCGCCAAGTGTCGATTCAACAAAACCAGATTCATTCAGAGTGTCGGTATGAATCGCTACTTGTACGTCCATCTCGTCAGCCACACTCAAACAGGTATCGATTGAAGCGGGAGTGGTTCCCCAGTCTTCGTGTAACTTCAAACCCACCGCGCCTGCCGCTACTTGCTCACGTAGTGCTTCTGGCTGACTGGCATTGCCTTTGCCTAACAAACCAAAGTTCATCGGGAATTGATCGAGTGACTCTAGCATGCGGTGCATGTTCCAAGGCCCCGGTGTGCATGTGGTCGCGTTAGTACCTGTGTTTGGTCCAGTGCCACCGCCGATCATGGTTGTCACACCTGACGCCAGTGCTTCTTCAATCTGTTGTGGGCAAATAAAATGAATGTGTGAATCAATACCACCAGCAGTCAAGATTGAACCTTCGCCTGCTAAAATTTCCGTGCCCGGGCCAATCACAATATCAACGCCCGGTTGAACATCTGGGTTGCCCGCTTTGCCCAATGCCTGAACTCGACCATCTTTGACTGCGACATCGGCTTTTACGATGCCCCAGTAATCCAACACAATCGCGTTAGTGATCACCAAATCTGGAGTTTCGGCACTTGGACGTTGGCTTTGCCCTTGTCCATCACGGATAACTTTGCCGCCGCCGAATTTCACTTCGTCGCCGTATACGGTGTAATCTTTTTCAACTTCTAGCCATAAATCAGTGTCAGCAAGACGCACTCGGTCACCGACTGTTGGCCCAAACATTTCGGCATAAGCCTGTCTGGATATCGTCGCCATGTTCAATCCTTTGTTATTTTCATTATTCCGTGGGAGCGCTTAGAGCTTGCCCATCACCTTTCCTTGGAAGCCATAGATCTCTAACTTACCGGCGTAACGCACTAACTCGACGCTACGCGACTGACCCGGCTCAAAGCGGGTTGCGGTGCCCGCAGGAATATTGAGTCGAAAACCTTTAGTGGCTTCTCGGTCAAAGATCAGCGAAGGGTTTGCTTCATAGAAGTGGTAATGAGAGCCAATTTGAACAGGACGATCGCCAATGTTTTGTACCTTAACGGACGTTGTGTCTCGGCCTTCATTGAGAGTGATGTCACCCGGTGCGGTTTCTACTTTTCCGGGAACGAATCCTGAGTATTGTTTTGTGGAACCAGCCATATTACTTCTCCCTACACGATAGGTTCATGAACGGTCACCAGCTTGGTGCCATCAGGAAAAGTGGCTTCGACTTGTACATCAGGGATCATGGAAGGGATCCCCTCCATAACGTCATCGACAGTAAGAAGTGTGCGTCCAAAATCCATTAATTCTGAAACGGTTTTACCCTCGCGGGCACCTTCGAGAATGGCACTGCTGATCAGTGCGATAGATTCTGGGTAGTTGAGCTTTAAGCCTTTTTGTTTGCGCTGCTGTGCCAGCATTCCTGCGCAGAAGATAAGTAGCTTATCTTTTTCTCTTGGTGTTAATTCCATTTAGCCGCCCGCTGTTAGTGTTGTTTTCTTATTGCTCAAAAACGCATGAGCAGTAAGTGGGATTCAATCACAGCAAGCTTGAAAAAATGTACCTAGGGTCGGAAGTCACCCTAGGTACAAAAAGGGCTAATCGCTAAGTCGCCCAAATCCTTGGTAAATCAGGAGTCGTACCACATAAATGAGAGCGAGTTGCTTGCCAAATCTGACCAAAGGCTTGGAGGATATCTTCACTCCAATTACCCAAGGCTCGCACCACAATCAATCCTTCTATCTGAGTAGCACCCAATATTAATGTGGGTTCACTCGACGTTTTTGATGTAACTGATTGCTGTGAAGCTTGCTGTGTAATAGATATGAGCAAGCTCTGTACCAACTCTAGATCTTGCTTCTCATTTGAGGTGATATAAAAGGTTCCCATCATTGAATAATCAAGTAACCCCATATTTATCATTAACTTATCGCCACCATGAAAATTAAAGCCTTCAGTCAGAAGCCTTTGATTATCAAGATAGATTTCTGTTTTCCCAACGAGATGACCATGCTCGAATCCCTCATTCTGTGCAGGGCGTCCAAAACAGTGCATCTCCCAACCCCAAAACTGTGCACCCTTTTCTAGGCGAATTTCAGTATCTAAACGAACGTGTGCATTGGGGAAAAAGATGTTCTCTTGCGGCATCCATTCCAAGCGTGCATCTTTCTTCACTCGTAGGGTCTGCTTCTGCTTGGCGTACTTGTTGTTTGAGCGATAAAACTTGGTCGCACCGGGTGTGGTAATCAACGCGTGAGCACCGTGCTCAAGATTCACGTTAATATTGAGAGTGTCACCACCTACCACTCCGCCGGGGGGATGGAGTAAGTAGGTGTGACACGTTTCCCCATCAGGATACAGGGGGCGTTGCACCGCAAGCGGACCAGACTGCTGACGATTCTTTAATACGGTTTTATCACCTCGATCGACAAAGGTGAGGTTTAAACTCGCTTGCCAACCATCACGAATATCTTGTTCGATGGTCTCATTCAAAGATAAAGCTTCTACTAAAGAAGCCTTGCTTACTTCATTCGGAGAAAAGAGAGAATTCATACGGTTAGGTACTCCTTTATCAAGGACTCATCGAGCCCTGTCATTTCACCTTCTGCCACTTGGCGTCCACGGTCGATAATGCAAAAACGGTCACCGACCTTTCTTGCAAACGGCAGCTTCTGTTCAACCAACAGAACCGTGAGCCCCATTTTCTCGTTGAGCATGCGAATGATGTCGCCAATCTCTTGCACAATATTGGGTTGAATACCCTCCGTCGGCTCATCCAAGATCAATAGCTTTGGATTAACCACCAGCGCACGCCCAATCGCTAGCTGTTGCTGCTGGCCACCCGATAAATCACCACCGCGACGATGTAGCATCTCTTTTAACACTGGGAAAATATCGAAGATGAATTCAGGGATCTTGCGGTCACCCTTTTTACGAATCGGTAAACCGACCTCTAGATTTTCTTGAACAGTGAGCATTGGGAAGATCTGGCGACCTTGCGGTACATAGCCGATCCCTTGGCGTGGACGGTCCTCGGCATCGGTTTTCAAAAGTGACTCACCCGATAAGGAGATGTCACCGCTTTCAACCTTCACCAACCCCATAATGCATTGCAGTAAGGTGGTTTTACCGACACCATTTCGCCCCATTAGCACCGTGCATTTACCTTCTGGGATCTGCATATCCAAATCCCACAGCGTGTGGCTCTCACCGTAATATTGATTAACTGATTTAACCTCTAGCATCCTATTCTCCGAGATAAACTTGTTTAACTTCAGGGTGAGCCTGCACTTGATCCATGGTGCCTTCAGCCAACACATGACCTTGATGAAGCACGGTGACATGGCTGGCGATAGAACGAACGAAATCCATATCGTGTTCAACGACCACAACCGAGTGCTTACCTGCCAGTGAGTTAAGTAACTCAGAGGTGCGATCCATTTCTTGGTGAGTCATACCTGCCACGGGTTCATCCACCAGCAACAGCTTAGGGTTTTGCATCAATAGCATGCCGATCTCTAACCACTGCTTTTGTCCGTGAGACAGGTTACCTGCCAAATTCGCCGCTTCGTCTTTTAAATGAATCAGCTCAAGTACCGAGGTCAATTTGTCTTTCTGTTCACCAGACATCACAGCGGTGAACGTCGCCCACACTGAGCGGTCACCGGCCATGGCTAATTCAAGGTTCTGCCACACAGTTAAACACTCAATCACGGTCGGTTTTTGGAATTTACGCCCAACGCCTGCATTGGCGATTTCGGCTTCGTTCATCTTCAATAAGTTGATGTTCGAACCCAACCACACCTCGCCGGTGTCTGGCTTAGTTTTACCTGTGATAATGTCCATCATGGTGGTTTTACCTGCGCCATTAGGACCTATGATACAGCGTAGCTCTCCCTCTTTGATGTAGAGGTTGAGGTCGTTTATCGCTTGGAAACCATCGAAGCTTTTGTTGACGCCTTCGACATACAACAGCACGTTATGTCGAGTATCGATGGCAGGATGAATATCGGGTTTGAGGTAATCAAAGACTTCGTCTCGACGAGTGAACGCCTGAACCGATTCCTTTACGCTATTAAATGTGGTCATGCGATCACCTCCTTGGCCTTGTGCTGATCATCCTTATCTTTATCTTGGTTTTTCCCATTTGATGCCTTGCGCAGCTGCTGCCACTTTTCACTGACAAAGCCAATCACACCTTGTGGGAAGTACATGGTTGAGAGTACGAATAGTCCACCCAGAGCAAACAGCCACACCTCCGGGAACTCAACCGTAAACCAACTCTTGGCGTAGTTGATGATCAATGCACCGACAATGGCACCAAACAGAGTGGCACGACCGCCTAAGGCTACCCAAACCACAATCTCAATCGAGTTAAGAGGAGCAAATTCTCCCGGATTGATAATACCCACTTGAGGGACATATAAAGCCCCGGCAATACCGGCGATAACCGCAGAAAGAACGAAGACCCACAGCTTGATGCCATCGACGTCATAGCCCATAAAGCGAGTGCGTGATTCCGTATCACGAATCGCTAATGCCACACGACCTAGTCGACTGGTCACCACCATGCGACAAGCTATGTAGCTGAGAATAAGCGCAATACCAGTCGCGACAAACAGACCTATCTTGACCGCATCACTCTGCAAACTCAGACCGATGATGTCTTTGAAATCCGTCAGTCCGTTGTTGCCACCAAAGCCCATTTCGTTGCGGAAAAATGCCAGCATCAATGCGTAAGTTAATGCCTGAGTCATGATAGAAAGATACACCCCGGACACACGAGAGCGGAAAGCTAAATAACCGAACAAGTAAGCCAATGCGCCCGGCACTAGCACCACCATCAGGCAAGCAAACCAGAACTGGTCAAAGCCCTGCCAGAACCACGGCAACGCAGACCAATCAAGGAACACCATGAAATCTGGTAAGACTGGATCACCATAAACCCCACGGTCACCAATCTGACGCATCAAGTACATGCCCATCGCATAACCACCAAGCGCAAAGAAAGCACCGTGGCCAAGGCTCAAGATTCCGAGATAGCCCCACACCAGATCGAGCGCCAACGCCAACATTGCGTAGCTCAGATATTTGCCCATCAGCGAGATAGTAAAAGTCTCTACATGGAGCGGGTGCCCACTTGGTAACATGGTGTTAGCCAGTGGGATAAGAATAACGGCCGCTAGAATGGCAAGGATGGTCAGTTGGCCACCTTTGTCACCACGCATTGCCGAAAGTACAAATGATTTTGACTGCATGATGTTGTCCTTAACCTTCAGCCGCACGACCACGTTGCGGGAAGAGTCCGCGTGGGCGTTTTTGAATAAATAGAATGATGAAAACCAGTACCAGAATCTTGGCGAGAACCGCACCAGCCCATGGTTCTAAAATTTTATTGAACAGACCAAGGCTTAAGCCTGCGACTAGCGTGCCCCATAGGTTGCCAACACCGCCGAATACCACCACCATGAATGAGTCGATGATGTACGCCTGTCCCATATTAGGGCCAACGTTGGTCAGTTGAGACAGTGCCACGCCTGCAACACCCGCAACGCCAGAGCCTAAACCGAAGGTCATCGCATCAACTCGCTCTGAACGAATACCCATCGCACGAGCCATGCCACGGTTTTGAGAAACCGCACGAACCTGCAAACCTAGTGGTGTCTTTTTCAGAACCATTAATAAGCCCATAAACACCAAACCACAGAAGAGAATGATGTAAAGGCGGTTGTAGGTCAGGGACAACATTGGGTTTAATTGAAGTGCTCCAGACATCCATTCAGGCGTGCTCACTGAGCGGTTCAAAGGAGAGAAAATAGAACGAACAGCCTGCTGCAAGATTAAGCTAATACCAAAGGTCGCGAGTAAGGTTTCCAATGGGCGACCATAAAGATGACGAATCACACTTCGCTCAATCGCAATGCCCACTAAGCCAGAAACAATGAATGCCGCTGGAATGGAAAGTATCAGCGCTAGGCCAATATGATTCGGCATCAACAACTGCAATACGTAGGTGGTGTAAGCGCCAATCATGATCAGCTCGCCATGAGCCATGTTGATAACGCCCATCACACCAAAGGTAATCGCTAAGCCAATGCCTGCCAGTACCAATACCGAGCCTAAACTCAAACCGAAGAATACTGTTTCTACACCCGAATAGAGTGCTTGGCTTTGTTGATAGCTATCCATCGCACGTTCTGCTGCAGCGGTAATGCTTGGATCTTGCTCACTGTTCAGTAGTTGGTTCAGTGTTTTCAGAACGACCGAGTGTTTGAAGTCGCCAACTCGTTCAATTGAAGCCACACGATCTTCAATGGTGGCACTGTTATTAAGAGAAGTGGCAATCGCTAACGACAAATCCATTAGCTCAGCTACTTTGCCATCTGATTCATTGGCTCTGAGTTCAGTTAGTCGTTCGATAATGTCAGCGTCTTTGGTTCCTAACAAATCCAAAACCGCCTTATAACGCACATCAGGGTTGCCGCTGTTCAGTCCAATCGAGGCTATTTCCCCGCGTAATATCCCGCGAAGTTTGTTATTCACACGAACCTTTTTAAACTGTCTCGCATTCTCGATATTAAGCGTTGAATCATCCCATACTGACTGAGCTGACGTCGCTGTTTTGATACTTTGAATGAGGTAGAGCTGTTTGTACTGCTCGCTCTGTTTCTCATTGAAGTAGTAAAGGTTTCCGTTTAACCAGCCATCTAAAATAGCTTTCGACACATCTTCCGTTTGCGTCTCAATCACCCAATCGATAGCTAATTCTTTATCCGATGTTTTCTTACCAACTAGCGCCTTGGTAAAGCTAGCTTCATCCGTTATTCCAGCAAAAGCCAACTGAGCACTGACTGCCATGAGCAACAGCGCTTTAAATACGTTTAATACGTTTTTCATCCCTGCTTCCTTAACCAACCAAGTTAGATATTGTTATTTTTACTTGGAGGATGTGTGGATAGTGGTTGTTACCTGAAACGATGAGCCTTCCGTTCGCTTCGCCCGTTAAACAGACGCGTTCTTCCCAAACCGGAAGGCTCAATATTCCTGAATTGACGATCTAGTTACCGCCAGAACACTTCTTCGTTTCGACGTTAAACGCACCACATGAGAATGGCTTCGACCAGCTAGAGAACAGTTTTGCCGATTCAGGTAAGTAACTCGACCAAGCATCACCCGCCACTAGTCCAGTGGTTTCCCAAACGATATCGAATTGACCATCGTCTTGGATTTCACCGATCAGGACTGGTTTAGTAATGTGGTGGTTTGGCAGCATGGTAGAGTAGCCGCCAGAAAGGTTAGGTACAGACACGCCAATCAAGGCATCTTGCACAGATTCAGGATCGGTTGTGCCCGCATTAGTGACCGCTTGAGCCCACATATTGAAGCCAACATAGTGCGCTTCCATTGGGTCATTGGTGACACGCTTTTCACTCTTGATGAACGACTGCCACGTTTCAACGAACTCTTCATTAGCTTCAGTATCAACACTCATGAAGTAGTTCCATGCCGCTAGATGACCAACCAATGGTTCTGTGTCCATGCCTGACAGTTCTTCTTCACCAACAGAGAATGCAATAACTGGGATGTCTTCAGATGAAATGCCTTGAGCGCCTAGCTCTTTATAGAAAGGTACGTTCGCATCGCCGTTCACAGTAGAAACCACAGCGGTTTTCTTGCCTGCTTCGCCGAACTTTTTGATATCAGAAACGATAGATTGCCAATCAGAGTGACCAAATGGCGTGTAGTTGATCATGATGTCTTCTTCTGCGACACCTTTATCTTTTAGGTAGGCTTCAAGGATCTTATTGGTAGTACGTGGATAAACGTAATCGGTACCTGCAAGTACCCAACGCTCAACTTCAAGCTCTTCCATCAAGTAATCCACTGCAGGGATCGCTTGTTGGTTTGGCGCGGCACCGGTGTAGAAAACGTTTTTAGAAGACTCTTCGCCTTCATACTGTACTGGGTAGAAAAGGATGCTGTTGAGTTCTTCAAAAACAGGCAGCATGGATTTACGTGATACCGATGTCCAACCACCGAACACCACATCCACTTTCTCTTTTTCGATAAGCTCACGTGCTTTTTCTGCAAATAGCGGCCAGTTTGACGCAGGGTCAACCACGACAGGCTCTAGCTTCTTGCCAAGCAAACCGCCCTTTTTGTTCTGCTCTTCGATGAGCATTAGCACGGTATCTTTTAGCGTTGTCTCACTGATCGCCATGGTGCCAGAGAGTGAGTGTAGAACACCGACCTTGATGGTCTCATCAGCAGCAAACACTGTTGCAGAAGAAAATGAAAGTGTTGTACACAGTGCAGCTAGCGATAAATTGAACACCTTGTTCATGATATTACTCCATAATTGTATTTTTGTTATTCAATTACAGAGTTACAAGAAGAGTGCCAAACTTATAAACCAATGAAATTATTTATAAGCAATTGTATTAATAGAATTTAAAAGAAACTCACACCAATAGAGTGCATAGCAATCATGTAACTATGTTTCATACTGGTGCAGTGACGGTGGGAATGAACCAAGATGACACATTCCTGTTCTTCAGATACAAAAAAGACCCAACACTTTAGTATTGAGTCTCTGGTATAACATCACCGATGGTCGTTCAAACCATGAGTTTAAGGCTATTCCGCTGGTTTAAATTCGAATTTTACTCTCGACTTAGATTTCAACTCGTTGCAATCACCGTTGCAAAAATAGCTCGCCGCACCACAGGCTTGAAGCTTCTCAAGTTGGCTGCTGCACTCAGGACAAAACCCAACTTTAGTAAAGTGAGCCTGACAACTTTCACAGTGATACTTGCCATCCCAAGCTAGCTCAGACTGGCATTTAGGGCAGATATTTTCACTCATTAGCATTTCCTAATTTACTACTATTTTTACAATCTACTACTGTTGAGACTTGGCTTGCTTGATTTGATACATGTTCTTATCAGCTTGTGCGATCAACTGGTCTAATCCTTGAGGATCTTTGTCACAAGAAAGCCCGACACTCACCGAGAATTGCACATCATTGATATAAAGCGCTTGTTGCAGTGCTTTCTCTAAGCTGTGGTAGAAGCTAACAACGCTTTCTTGATCATCAAAACATGAGAACACCACAAACTCATCACCACCATAACGCCCTATCTTGGCACATGCTGTGGTTGCCTCATCAAGAACTTCGGCAACCGCCAGCAACACATCGTCACCGAAACTATGGTCATAGGTATCATTTATTGATTTGAACTTATCGACATCAACAAACAAACACGCCATCACCTTTTCAGAAAAGCATCGCTTGGCCAACACTTTCTCCGCTTCATTAAACAATGCGCGACGATTCAAGCAATGGGTTAAAGAATCTCGATTAGCGAAAAAGTTTAGCTGGTTCTCCAGCTCAAACTTCTCTAGTGCTACCGAATACAGGGAAGCCAGTAGCTCTAAGATCTCGAGCTCAAATTCATGTGGTTCAGAGATGTACTGGCTATAAATAGCGAAGGTAACCAACACATTACCGCGCGACGAGATAATGGGGACCGACCAACAGGCATGTAAATTCGCTTGATTGGTTAAGACCAGAAAAGGTGCCCAGTTTGGGTGTGCATTTATGTTGGAGACCATCACTGCTTTCTTAAGCGCAGCTGCCTCGCCACAAGAGCCTATCCCCGCACCAATTCCTATCCCTTCAATCTGTTGATTGTAAAAATCAGGCAGGTTTGGGGCATACTCAAGGTGTAACGTTTAGACTCTGAGTTGAGCAGTAAAATTGAAGCCATGCGCTGCTCGGTAAGCTGAATAATCTTGTGATTTAAATCTTTGCGATCCATCCCAAGCGCAAGCTTCCGCAGCAAACTATTGACGGCTCGATGACCTTCTAATAAAAATTGTTGTTCCATTCACTAAGGCTTTCAATTGTGTAATCGGGTACAGCTTGTTCCTATGCAAGCTTGTTATTGGTTAATAATAGCACACTAAATTAGTACGACACACAATCGAAGATCATAGGTTGATCTTTCGCTTTATCTATTTTGATCAGCGATCTACCCCAAAAAGAATATTTATATCACCACACACCGAAAGCATAAGTTACATGTGCTGCATTTCAATTTTAAACAGTAATTTATATTAAAAGTTACATGCAAAAACAAAACAAACAGCACAAGCCATTTCGATCTGTAGTCTAGATCATCGAATTACATGCGTCAGCATTTCAATATGCTGGTCATCTAACTGGGTTAACTTAACGGATAATGCCTTAAGTTCTGAGGTGTTCTCAATGTGAGTACCACCACACGGAATAGACACTAAAGTGTCGGCATCCAACTGCCATTCCCAATAGCGAGAGTCTGTTAATGCTTCGCCTTCCAGTCGCATTACAACTGGCGTCGGCTCTGCAAACCAGCCCGCAATCATTTGGTTGATATCAGCTTCGATGTCATCAAGACTTGCTAGCATATCTGCAACGTTCAAACCACGCTTCTTCAGGGTTTTGCCTAAGCGATACTTATCGGAACACAGCTCTGGAGTCACAAAGCTCGTCACTTGTGCGTAGCTATTGAAGTCGTAACTGCCAAGCGGATCTTTTCTATCCGCATCTTTACGCCAGTAGCGCTCAGCCAATACTTTATTCAAAGCTAGGAAAGCGATGTGGCCAGCACTGTGACCACGGCTCAAACTGGCTTGGTACTCTTTATCAACCGACAACACGACTTCGTCGTTAACCTTAATCATAGAAGCAGATGTAGGTAGCTGGTGGACAACAACAAACGCCCACCCTTCCGTATCACGCTTAACAGGGATATCTGCTGCGATATGAAGCTTTCCAGTAGATTGTTCTATAGCACCAACAAGGCAGTCTTCAACTGGATATAGCACGTCACCAACACTCACAAAGCCTTGGTCTGCAGGGTGATCTGGCCAAATGTGACTCACTGGGTGGAAGGGTGTCACGTCGGTGATCAGGTAAGTTTTGCTGTCGTCGCTTTCAACGTACTGCGCTTTAGCATTGAGCTGCCAAGCCTGATGACAAAATTGAGTGATGGTTGGTGTGATTGCTGACACAGGTGTAATCAAATCGCTAGTAGTCATATCGTTCTTCTTCTGGAATCTAGTCTGATTCGTTGAGCCATGATGATAAAAACGTATTGTTATGGCTTAACGTGAATTTTGCTTAAAAAAATACCCGAGACAGGCTCGGGTATCAAATCTATTGGAAAGGTTTACTTACGACCTTTAACCATGCTCATCATACGTTTACGTTTACGTTCTTGAGAAATTGTCAGCTTGTTAGTCTTAGCTTCAAATGGGTTCTCGCTGTTCTGGAATTGAATGCGAATAGGTGTACCCATGATTTCTAGTGAACGACGGTAGTAGTTCATCAAGAATCGTTTGTATGAATCTGGCAAGTTACGAACTTGGTTGCCGTGGATAACGATAATCGGTGGGTTGTAGCCACCAGCGTGCGCGTATTTCAGTTTCACACGACGGCCACGAACCATAGGCGGTTGGTGATCATCAGTCGCCATCTTCATGATACGAGTTAGCACAGAAGTACCAACACGAGTAGTCGCTGACTTGTAAGCTTCTTGTACAGACTCAAACAAGTGACCAACACCTGTACCGTGAAGTGCAGAGATAAAGTGAATACGTGCGAAATCAACGAAGCCTAAGCGACGGTCTAGCTCTTTCTTAACGCGTTCTTTAACGTCGTTATCTAGGCCATCCCACTTGTTTACGGCAATAACAATTGAACGACCAGCGTTCAACGCAAAGCCTAGCAAGCTTAGATCTTGATCAGAGATGTTTTCGCGAGCATCGATAAGCAGCAATACAACGTTAGCATCTTCAATCGCTTTCAGTGTTTTAACCACTGAGAACTTCTCTACCGTTTCGTTGATGTTTTTACGACGACGAACACCCGCAGTATCGATTAGAACGTATTCACGCTCGTCACGCTGCATTGGGATGTAGATAGAGTCACGAGTCGTACCTGGCATATCGTAAACAACCACACGCTCTTCACCAAGAATACGGTTCGTTAGCGTTGATTTACCTACGTTAGGACGGCCAATGATCGCTAGTTTGATCGGTTGATCTTGAAGACGCTTGAATTCTGCTTCAGCTTCTTCTTCTGTAAATTCAACCTGCTCTTCTTCTTCGTCTTCAAACTCAGTTAAGTCGCTTACTTCGCCATTCTCAGCTTTTAGCGCTTCTGCGAATGGGTTAAGAGCAAGGTCAATAAGTGCAGTAACACCACGACCATGCGCCGCAGCGATTTGGTACATGTCTTCTACACCTAGTTGCCAGAAGTCAGCACTTGCAGCATCAGGGTCGATACCATCAACCTTGTTTACTACTAGCATTGAAGGCTTTTCTAGTTGACGTAGGTGCTTAGCAATCGCCACGTCTGAAGGTGTTAGACCCGCACGGCCATCTACCATAAATAGAACGACATCAGCTTCATCAATCGCCGCTAGCGACTGTTCAGCCATTTTAGTTTCAACACCTTCTTCAGTACCGTCGATACCGCCAGTGTCAATAACAATAAAGTCATGCTCGCTAAAATGAGCATGACCGTATTTACGGTCACGCGTTAAGCCAGGGAAATCCGCAACCAATGCATCACGAGTTCGAGTCAATCGGTTAAATAACGTAGATTTACCTACGTTCGGACGCCCTACTAGAGCAACAACAGGTACCATAACAACCTCTACAATTTCTTCTCTAAATGTAGTTATAGGTAAGCACTTGTTCGCAAGTTTAAACTCTTACCTATAACCACACGGTTTATTAATTTTTAACAACAAAACGGCTCCTGGCTGTTACCAACCAGGAGCCGACTGTGAATTATATCACGCTTTTATTGGCTAATCGTTAGTTTCTTTACATCGCCATTGCGAGTCGTCACTAAGTAGCCTTCAGGCAGTTCAATTGGTGCAACCGCAAAGCCGCTATCATCGACAAGCTGTTGAGCAACAAACTCACCCGATGAACGATCCAACCAGTGCAGATAACCTTCAGTATCACCCACGACTACATAACCATTAATAATAGCAGGTGCTGTCAGTAAGCGGTTTTCTAACAATGGAGTGCTCCACAGTTCAGTACCACTACGCGCATCAACCGCAACCACATGGTCTTTGTCGGTAACAACGAACAAACGGCTACCATCACTTGCTAAATCAATCGCTGATGAGTAGTTACGTTTCCAAATTGGCTTACCAGAACGAAGGTCGATAGCAATCAGCTGACCATTGATACCTACGGTATACAGGGTGCCACCAAGAACAATTGGAGATGCATCAACATCAACCAAACGATCAATTTCCGTTGCACCTTTTGGTGTGCCTACTGGCTGTTGCCAAATAAGCTGACCACGATCAACGATAGCCGCAGCTAGACGACCATTTGCTGTACCCCAGAATACACCACCAGAAACTGCAACAGGCGAGCTATCGCCACGCAGTGTTAGGCTTGGTACTTCCGTACTGATGGTCCATTTTTGTTCACCGCTTGCTTGATCTAACGCGATCAACATACCGCGACTGGTATGAACAATGACCATGTTGCTATCAGTTGCTGGGGATGCAAGCACCTCACCATTGACTGATACACGCCACAGCTCTTCACCGGTCGATTCTTCCAGTGCGATCACTTCGCCATTTTCAGAACCAACAAAAACTTTACCGTAAGCCGCCGTTAAGCCACCCGATAAACGAGCCAATACGTCTTTCTCAAGATCGACTTTCCACAGCGCTTTACCTGTATCAGGATCAAGCGCTTTAACCATACCTTCACGGCTTGCAACAAACACTTTGTCGTAAGCCAATTCTGGCGTTAGTTTTGAAAAGTAGTGACCAACACCATCACCAACCGACGTAGACCATTCCTGACTAGGAGTGAACTCGCTGTTTACCGTTGGGACTGGAGCCATGATTACGGTGTCTTCTTCACCCGCACAGCCAGCTAGTAGGCCAAGAGCAATCGCACACAACGCCGCTTTTGGAAACATCTTCTTCATTCAAAGCGCCTTATTTAGCTAGGTCGTCAAGTTTGATTTGAAGCGTTTGGCTAGCGTCAACAGCTTGCTGTGCTTCTGTGTAAGCACTGTATGCTGCGTCTGTGTCGCCTTTACGAAGTGAGATATCACCACGCAGTTCAGCAACACGGCCTTTCCAAGATTCATCTGTCATAGCAGCAAGATCAGTCAGTGCTGCGTCAAATTCACCTTGCTCAGCTTTAATACGTGCAACACGGTAAGTAAGTAGTGGCGCAAGTGCCGCGTCCTTAGTTGCCGATTTTGCCCACTCGAGCTGTTCAAGTGCCGCCGCTAGATCGCCTGCTTGTACTTGTACTTTTGCTAGTTGCATAGCAGCAAGTACTGAGTACTCAGCATCTTTGTTTGCGTCGATGAAAGCTTGAATATCAGATTGAGCATCAACACCCTTAACATCAAGAGCTGAAATTACAGAGGTGTAGCTTTCTGAAGCTGCTTCACGCGCTTCAACTACTGAATCTTGGTAATAGCGCCAGCCAAATAGACCACCTAAACCAATAACCGCACCAAAGATTACGGCTTTACCGTTCTCTTTCCACCAATCTTTAATGGCTTCAACTTGTTGCTCTTCGCTATCGTAAAGTTCCACTTCCTGTCCTCTTTAATTCTTTAAACGCCAGCATAGTGCTGACGTTAGTATTCATTATGAGCGTTTGCTCAATGGCTAATTAGATTAGCGCAGCAACTTTCTCTGCAACTTCCGTTTGAGACACGGTTTCTTGCTCGCCGCCAACCAGATCTTTTAACACAACTGTATTGTCAGCAACTTCGTTCTCACCAAGTACCAGCGCCACAACAGCACCTACTTTGTCAGCACGTTTGAATTGCTTCTTGAAGTTACCACCACCGAAGTGGTTCATTACACGCACGCCTTCAACGGTGTCGCGTAACTGATTCGCTAACTGCATGCCCGCGATCATAGTACCTTCGCCAGCAGCAACTACGTATACATCAACGCTACGACGAACTTCTGTTAGCTCTAGCGTTTCCATCATCAGAACCAGACGCTCTAGACCCATTGCAAAGCCAACTGCATTTGTTGCTTTGCCGCCTAGTTGCTCAACAAGACCATCGTAACGACCGCCGCCACATACTGTACCTTGAGCACCAAGGCTATCTGTGATCCACTCAAATACGGTGCGGTTGTAGTAATCTAGGCCACGTACTAGACGCTCATTAACTTGGTATTCGATACCAACAGCGTCAAGAAGTTCACACAAACCAGCAAAATGTTGCTTCGATTCTTCACCTAGATATTCAGATAGTCGAGGTGCGTCACCTAAGATAGCTTGAACATCAGGGTTCTTAGTATCAAGTACACGTAGAGGGTTAGTGTGCATGCGACGTTTGCAGTCTTCGTCAAGCACATCAATATGTTGCTCAAGGAAAGCCACTAACGCAGTGCGGTAGCTTACGCGATCTTCTTGAGAACCGATTGAGTTCAGCTCTAGGCGAACGTGCTTATCGATACCTAGCTCACGCCATAGACGTGCTGTCATCATGATAAGTTCTGCGTCAACGTCTGGACCGTCTAGACCAAACACTTCAACACCACATTGGTGGAATTGACGGTAACGACCTTTTTGAGGACGCTCGTGACGGAACATAGGGCCCATGTACCATAGGCGCTGTTCATCACGGTTGATAAGGCTATTTTGAATACATGAACGAACACAACCTGCTGTGCCTTCTGGACGCAGCGTTAGGCTATCGCCATTGCGGTCGTCAAAGGTGTACATCTCTTTAGAAACAACGTCTGTCTCTTCACCAACTGCACGGCTAAATAGGTTTGTTTCTTCAACGATAGGCATACGTACTTCGTTGTAACCGTATGCACTCACCACGTTTTTAACTGCGCTTTCTACTTTCTGCCACAGTGGTGATTGAGTTGGAAGGCAGTCGTTCATGCCTCGAATTGCTTGAATATTTTTAGCCACAGTATTTATTCCGTAATTTCTCACGACCAGGTGTTAGTGCGAATAGACAATCACACCCCATCGCGTTGTATTAATCTTCTAAGTTTTCTACATCAATGCGATTTGCTTTATCAAGCACTGACGCTTTTGCACGAATCTTAGCTTCAAGTTTGTCGACAAGGTCATCGTTGTCGAAGCGCTCTTTCTGACGCTTACCATCTTCGTAGAAGGCACTCTTACGTGCACTACCAGCTAAACCTAAGTGAGACACTTCAGCTTCACCAGGGCCGTTAACCACACAACCGATGATAGATACGTCCATTGGAGTGATCACGTCTTCTAGGCGCTCTTCAAGGGCATTAACGGTGTTAATAACATCGAACTCTTGACGAGAACAGCTCGGACACGCAATGAAGTTGATGCCACGCGAACGAATGCGCAAAGATTTAAGAATATCAAAGCCAACTTTGATCTCTTCAACCGGATCAGCCGCTAGCGAGATACGCAGCGTATCGCCGATACCTTCAGAAAGAAGCATACCTAAACCTACCGCTGACTTCACAGAGCCAGCACGCGCACCACCCGCTTCGGTAATGCCAAGGTGAAGAGGTTGATCAATCTGCTTAGCCAGCAAACGGTAAGAACCGACTGCTAGGAATACATCAGACGCCTTAACGCTGACTTTGAATTGATCAAAGTTCAGACGGTCTAGGATATCTACGTGACGCATTGCTGATTCAACAAGCGCTTCTGCTGTAGGTTCTGTGTATTTCTCTTGGATCTCTTTCTCAAGAGAACCGCCGTTAACACCAATACGAATCGGAATATTCATATCACGTGCACAATCAACAACTGAGCGGATACGGCTTTCGTTACCGATGTTGCCTGGGTTAATACGCAGACAGTCAACGCCGTATTCCGCCACTTTAAGTGCGATACGGTAGTCGAAGTGAATATCAGCAACCAAAGGAACAGAGACCTGCTGCTTGATTAGCTTAAAGGCTTCAGCTGCATCCATAGTCGGTACAGATACGCGAACGATATCAGCGCCAACTTTTTCCAGAGCTCTAATTTGAGCAACGGTCGCGGCTACATCTGTTGTTCTTGTGTTGGTCATGGATTGCACAGCAATTGGTGCACCATCACCGATCGGCACATCACCCACATAAATACGGGTTGATTTGCGACGAATAATAGGAGATTCGTGTTGCATATTAACTCTAAGGTAAGGTTATTCTAGCTACTTTGCCTGAAGTATACCCAGAAAGGTCGACAGGTTCACTTGCAAATGTCATTGATACGCCTTCTGGCGCACCTAGAATCACTTTATATGGCGCAGTTCCTGATAGATTTAACGACTGACCTGCTTTTTTGATGCCAGTCGACAAGGTTTTACCCGTTGCATCTTTTACTTGGATCCAGCAATCAGCGGTGAACTGCATCACTAGTTCGTTAGCCACAGCTTCAGGAGCCGTGCTAGCTTCAACCGTTTCTGCATTCGCAACAGCTTCAGCAGTTGGCTCTGTCTCTGTTGCTTGTTGTGCAGGAGTTTCGTCAGCTGGAGTAACAGCATCTGAAGTATCTTCCGCATCGCTTATCGCAGCAAGGCCTTCAGTATCTTCAACAACAGAAGCACCCGCTTCATTTTGTTCAGCTTCAATCACTTCTAAAGATGTGAATTCAGGGGCAAGTGATTCTTCTACCGCGAGCTCTTCTGAGCTTTCGGTATTCGCTAAAGATTGAGATAGGGTGTCTTGTTGTTGGTTCTGCCACCACCAAAGTGAGGAGATACCCGCAATGACCGCAAAAATACTCCAAGTCAGGATCATAATACGGCTGTTGTGCTTCTCGGTTTTGGTCTTACGAGAAAAGCTCAACATTTCTTGCTCTTGATGCTGAGCATCACCGGCATGATGCAGCGCACTCAATACGACTTTTTCGTCAAGATTGACGTATTTCGCGTATGAACGAATATAGCCACGCATAAACGTCGCCACTTGATCTGACTCGAATTGGTTTTCTTCAATTTGTTGGATCAGAGTAACGCGAAGTTTCAAGCGATCAGAAATCTGCTTTTGCGTTAAACCAAGAGATTCTCGTTTGTTCTTAAGCAGCGTTCCCGCTTCCAAAGCTGGAGCTACGGTTTCTTGCGTTTGTGTATCTTGTTCTGTGTTCATAGAGAGTGAACTTCTAAAGTATTATCGCAGGTTGAGGAGAGCGTTTTCTTATTGTCGTTTAAGCTCAATCTAACAACCCACGTTATGTGGAATTTTTCCTGCTATCTAAATCATCAACCCTTAAAGGCGAACATCATTCATTTGTTATGGATGACCTTCTCAGGAAGCTAGTTTATCAAGTAGCCAACCTAAATAGACATATTGATGATCAGTAGCAAGCGAGCACTTAAATTAATTTAAGATTAGTTAATCATAAGCTAATGCCATTACAAGGCAAAAACACTTTAAACAAAATTTACCGTCAGCTCATGGTTTTGTCCAAAATTTGACGAAAAATGTAAGAAAGCGTGGGCAAGAAGTCCAAAAAATCAAAAACTGCACCCCAGAAAAGCAACAAGCCAGAAGTAAGACTTCTGGCTTGTTTAGGTTCTAATCGCGTTTTATACCGCTTTTACTTCAATCACACCACCGGCAATCAAGTTCGCTTCAGAGGCTGCTTTAAGCATTTTAGTACGCTTGGTTCTATCAATCACATCACCGACTAACTGACCACACGCGGCATCAATATCATCACCACGAGTCTTACGAACGGTTACTGTGTAGTTGTATTCCATCAGCGTTTTTTGGAAGCGATCAATACGAGAGTTGCTTGGCTTCTTATAAGGCGACCCCGGGTAAGGGTTGAATGGAATCAAGTTGATCTTACAAGGCGTCTCTTTCATTAGCTCAGCAAGTTCACGTGCGTGGTCCATATCATCATTCACATGATCCAATAACACGTACTCAACCGTTACTTTACCGCGGTTAGCATTTGAAGATGCAATGTAACGACGAACAGATGCTAGGAAGTCTTGGATATCCCAACGGTCGTTGATCGGCATGATTTGGCTACGTAGTGCATCGTTTGGCGCATGTAGAGAAATAGCCAATGCGACATCGATGTTGTCTGTCATTTGGTCAAGGCCAGAAACAACACCAGAAGTTGATACGGTTACACGACGCTTAGACAGTGCGAAACCTAGATCATCAAGCATGATTTCTAATGATGGTATTAGGTTCTTCATGTTCAATAGAGGCTCACCCATACCCATCATTACAACGTTAGTAATTGGACGACGACCGGTTTCTTTTTCTAGGCCGATTTCGCGAGATGCGCGCCAGATTTGGCCAACAATCTCTGAAACTTTTAGGTTACGGTTGAAGCCTTGTTGAGCTGTAGAACAGAACTTACATTCAAGTGCACAACCAACCTGTGAAGATACACATAGCGTCGCACGGTCACCATCTGGGATGTATACCGTTTCAACGTCTTGGTCGCCAACGCTCATCGCCCATTTAATTGTGCCATCTGAAGAGTGTTGAGCTTCAGAAACAACAGGTGCAACAATCTCACAGCGACGTTGAAGTTTCTCACGTAACTTTTTGTTGATGTTGTTCATTTGTTCGAAGTCATCGACACCGAAGTGATAAATCCACTTCATCACTTGCTCTGCTCGAAACGCTTTCTCATTCAGTTCTTCTGTGAAAAATTTACGAAGACCTTTACGATCAAAATCGAGTAGATTGACTTTAGCTGTGGTCATGATGCCTCTCAATGACGGAACAATAATTAAGGGCGCGAATTGTACAGCCTTTACGCATGTTCAACAAGGGCTGTAAAACCCTGTGTTTACTAAGACATTCAAACTTAAGTGATTAAAGTTTGAACAGCTACCTTTCATTACTTACAATTCTGGAAATAAGAATAAGATTCCCAACTACGCTCCTGCGTCGCTATCGGGAATGACGTAAAAACTTACTCAGTCACTTTCCATTCATAGTCACCAGTTCCTAAAACCTCGTCATTCCAGAATCGAGGGACGAGATATCAGGAATCTCTAACTTCAACAGAGATTCCCGACTGCGGTCCTTAGTCACTATCGGGAATGACGACTAGGTAAACTATCTCTAACGTAAAATCCACTTACAAAAAAGGCCTCACCGAAGTGAAGCCTTTAGAATAATTTGCAGTGCCGATTATTGAGCTGGGCGTGGGCAAATTTCAGATTCTGGGAAGAAGAATTCGATTTCGCGAGCTGCAGACTCAGGGCTGTCGCTGCCGTGAACTGAGTTGTAACGCATGCTGATTGCGTAGTCAGCACGGATAGTACCGCATGCCGCTTCTTCTGGGTTTGTTTTACCCATAAGCTCACGGTAACGAGCGATAGCGTTTTCGCCTTCAAGCACTTGAACCATGATAGGACCAGAAGTCATAAACTCTTTAAGAGCTGGGAAGAACTCTTTACCTTCATGTTCAGCGTAGAAGCCACTCGCTTGCTCTTCAGTAAGACGAACCATTTTAGCAGCAATAATTTCTAGGCCTGCTTTTTCGATACGGTGGTAGATTTCACCAACAAGGTTACGCTTAACTGCATCCGGCTTAACAATTGAGAACGTTCTTTCTAGAGCCATAGGGATTCCTTCACTTCATTTTTTTTGTTATTAAATACTGAAATTACTGAGATCTTTCGATCTGAGCTTTATGAATGAGCGGCACAAAATACCGCTCACCCTTATTATTATTTTGCTTGGTCGATAAGAAGACGAGCCAGTGTGCGAACGCCCATACCCGTTGCGCCTGCCGCCCACTTGTCACTTGCTGACTTACGGTAAGTACCCGCGCAATCCATATGAATCCAACCTTTTTTGTAGTCATCTACAAAGTAAGAAAGGAATGCCGCAGCTGTACTTGCACCCGGTGTGTAATCGCCCGTGCTGATGTTTGAAAGATCAGCAAAGTTTGAAGGCAACATACCACGGTGGAAATCAGCAAGAGGCAGTGGCCATAAGCCTTCTTTCTCTTGATTTGCCGCCGTTAGCGCTTGGTGAGACAACTCATCATCGAAGCTTAATAGTGCGTGGTAGTCGTTACCTAATGCGTTTTTAGCCGCGCCTGTTAGCGTTGCACAGTCGATGATCAGCTCAGGGCTTTGTGCACTTGCGTACATCAGGCCATCAGCTAGCACTAAGCGACCTTCCGCATCAGTGTTCATGATCTCAACTGTTTTACCGTTTTTGTAGGTAATGATATCGCCAAGCTTCAATGCGCGACCAGAGATCATGTTCTCTGCGCAACATAGAATAAGCTTGATGCGCTTGTTAAGACCGCGTTCAATCGCAAGACCTAAACCACCAGTAATCGTTGCTGCGCCACCCATGTCAGCTTTCATCGCTGTCATGAATTGGCCTGGCTTGATACTGTAACCGCCCGAATCGAACGTAATACCTTTACCGACTAAACAGGCAAATACAGGTGCGTTTTCATCGCCTGTTGGGTTGAAGTCCAGTTGCAGCATTGCTGATGTACGCTCAGAGCCACGACCTACCGCGTAGATGCCTTCCCAACCTTCGGTTAGTAGATCCTTGTCTTTAACAATCTTCGCTTTAACAGTGCCCGCTGGTGCCACTGACTTGATGTATTCTGCAGCCATTGTCGCAAGTTGACGAGGTGCCACTTCTTCAGCGGTTTTATTGATAATGTCACGCGTCCAGTCAGTTGCGCGAATACGAGCTTCAAGCTCAGTTTGATCGGCTTCTGAAAGTGCATCCCATTCCAATGCATTCTTTTTCTTTGGTCCACGGTAGCCTTGGTAGAAAGCCCAAACGCTTTCTAGATCCCAACCTTCACCACGAAGTGAAACGAATGCGATACCTTGTCCGTCAAGCGTACGACCCGCACGTTGAACTGCGCCTAGATCGTGGCCTTCACCAATGTGAATTGTCGCTCCCGCTTCTGAGAACGATAAAATAGCTCTTGCTCCCCACTGAGGCTGGGCAGCTTCTTGACTTAAAAATACTGACATCTGTGTAGACATGATTTCTCCTTGTCATGAACCACTTCGAGAGTGTGATTCTGATTATTTTTTATTAGCTCACTGATGTTAGCATTATGTAGGAGGAAAATGTCATTTTGATAAAAAACGGACCATAAGGTCCGCTTTTTTTAGTAAGAATTGTTAACTTGGCTGCGTTTTATATTGGACTGATACCAACCCGCGACCAAATCATTAGACAAGAGGATTAATCCATCTCATCCATCCAGCACAAAATAATAGCCTCTAAGATTTTCTCATTCGAGTGGTTAGGCTCGTCGTCGAACTCTTCAAGGTCTAGCACCCATTGATGCAGATCGGTAAAACGTACCGTTTTAGGATCAGTATCAGGGTACAAATCACATAGCTCAATTGCGATATCTCGCGAATCAATCCACTTCAAGCTCATAACACTTCCTTATATTTATCAGCGACGCTTGGTCACCTTTATGATCTATATTCTAGGCCAGTTTTCTTAGTATGTTTGTCTAAGCAATAACTCTCTCAGTCATCGCTGTATTAGCCATGACTGAGAACAGGTTCTTAATGGTCTTCAGAAGCCAGGTTCAACGTGTACTTTGGAATCTCTACAACAAGATCCGTATCAGCCACTTTAGCTTGGCAACCCAAGCGAGATTCCATCTCTAAGCCCCATGCTTTATCTAGCATGTCGTCTTCTAGATCATCACTCTCTTCTAAAGAATCAAAACCTTCACGAATCACAACGTGACATGTTGTACATGCGCACGATTTCTCACATGCGTGTTCAATACCAATACCGGCCTTCAGTGCAACATCAAGAACCGTCTCACCAGTTTTTGCTTCTAAAACAGCGCCTTCTGGACATAGATCTTCGTGAGGTAAAACAATAATCTTTGGCATGTTTATCTATTCTCTAACTATTAAATATTATCGACTGACTGACCTGACAGTGCAGCACGAATTGATTTATCCATACGACGAGAAGCAAAGTCTTGGCTCGCTTTGTCGGTATTCTTAATTTCTAGTTCAATAGCATCAGCGTTGTCGCCATTACGCACTTCAATCAGTGCTTCAATCGCTTGAACAAGTTGTTGTTTGCCTTGCTCATCAAGTAGCTCGTCACCGTCGGCTTGCATTGCAGCGATAAGGCCTTCGATAACGCGATCCGCTTCTACGCGTTGCTCAGCAAGAGCACGCGCTTGCATGTCTTCTTTTGCAAACGTCATCGAATCTTTCAGCATGCTAGCCACTTCGTTGTCGCTTAGACCGTAAGAAGGCTTAACTTGGATTTCAGCTTGAACGCCAGTGCTCTTCTCCATTGCGGTAACCGATAGCAGGCCATCAGCATCCACTTGGTAAGTAACACGAATATGAGCAGCACCTGCAGTCATCGGCGGGATGCCTTTCAGAGCAAATCGAGCCAGTGAACGACAGTCATCAACCATCTCACGCTCGCCTTGCACGGTGTGTACTGTCATTGCAGTTTGACCGTCTTTGAACGTGGTAAACTCTTGTGCACGAGCAACTGGGATCGTGGTATTACGAGGGATGATCTTTTCGACTAAGCCACCCATGGTTTCGATACCCAGTGACAGAGGGATAACATCCAATAGCAGCATCTCAGAGTCAGGCTTGTTGCCAACTAAGATATCCGCTTGAATCGATGCGCCAATCGCAACCACTTCATCAGGGTTAATACTGGTTAATGGAGTACGACCAAAGAAGCCACCGACCATTTCACGAACAAGTAAGGTACGAGTTGAACCACCTACCATCACGACTTCTAGTACTTCATCCGCGTCAACTTCCGCATCTTTCAGTGCTCGGCGGCACGAAAGCAGCGTTTTCTTAACTAGTGGCTTGATGATCTCTTCGAACTCTTCACGAGTTAAAGAGCCAGACCAACCTAGTGCTTCAACATTAACGCTTTCAGCTTCAGATAAGCCAATCTTCGCTTCTGTTGCTGCGTCTAGAAGAATACGGTTCTGTTCTGCTGTCAGCTCTAACAAGCCCATTTGCTCTTGGAAATGATCCGCAATTAAATGGTCAAAGTCATCGCCGCCTAATGCAGAGTCACCACCGGTTGCTAAAACTTCGAAGACACCTTTAGACAGGCGTAGGATAGAGATATCAAACGTACCACCGCCTAAGTCATAAACAGCGATTACCCCTTCTTTACCTGAATCCAAGCCATAAGCAATCGCGGCTGCAGTGGGTTCATTAAGAAGGCGTAACACATGAAGACCAGCAAGTTGCGCTGCGTCTTTGGTACCTGCACGTTGTGCATCATCAAAGTACGCAGGGACGGTAATCACGGCACCAGCCAATTCACCACCTAACGTCGACTCAGCACGTTGACCGAGTGCACGAAGAATATCTGCAGATACTTGAATTGGGTTCTTATTTCCTTGCGCTGTGTTAATCACAGGCAGGCCATTATCACTTTCTTCAAACTGATATGGCAGAGATGGGTATCGCTGTTGAATATCTGACAGTGAACGACCGATTAATCGCTTAACTGAGATAATGGTATTTTTAGGATCAGTTTGTGCATTTACACGCGCTTCATCACCAGTGGTGTACGACTCTGACTGATAGTGAACAACGGAAGGGAGAATACTGCGACCTTGTTGATCAACAAGCGTGCTTGCCTCACCACTGCGCACTGACGCAACCAATGAGTTTGTTGTACCTAAATCAATACCCACTGCAAGCTTGTGCTGGTGAGGAGCGGCGCTTTGCCCTGGTTCTGCAATCTGAAGTAGTGCCATGGATGTGTCCTTGTTATACGAACTAGCCGATCAAACGATCTTCAACTAACTCGATTTCATTCTTTAATTTTGCAATAAACTTAAGCTTTCTTACTCGGTCTGCAGCTTCTAACCAAGCTTCGCTGTCGAGTTCTTGTTGGATAGCGCTTAATTGTTGTTTATACATTTTGCTAACCTTTCCTTCAAATGCAAACAAAGCATCTTCAGGATCAGAACTGTCGGCGATATCTTCCAGCTCTTCACGCAATTCCATTTGCTCCATCAGGAACATAGGATCTTGCATAGTCTGCTGCTCACCACGAATATCCTCACCATGTTGAACTAACAGGTATTCAGCGCGGCTGACTGGATTTTTCAACACCTGGTACGCATCATTGATTTGCGCAGCTTTTTGCACAGCCAGCAAGCGATCTCGCTCAGAAGCCGTGGCAAATTTATCAGGGTGGAATTGGCGTTGCAGATCTCTAAACTGAGAAGAAAGAAGGCTACCATCCAGTTGAAACTGAAGTGGTAGCCCAAATAATTCGAAATGATTCATGTAACGGTGGTCCTAAGTTTAGGCTCTTTACTTAGAGCCTAATTTTATTCTTCGCTCATTATAAACGCTCAACGATTGAGGCGTTTATACATTGAAGCTCTCACCACAACCACATTCGCCTTTCGCGTTAGGGTTGTTGAATTCAAAACCTTCGTTTAGGCCTTCTTTTACGTAATCAAGCTCAGTACCGTCTAGGTAAACTAGGCTCTTTGGATCAATGATGACCTTAACACCTGAATGCTCGAACACTTCGTCTTCTTCGTTGAGCTCGTCAACGAATTCCAGTACATACGCCATACCCGAACAGCCAGTAGTTTTTACCGCTAAGCGCAACCCGATACCTTTACCTCGGTTATCTAGGAAAGCTTGAACTCGGCTTGCTGCCGTATCTGTCATGGTGATGGCCATACTACAACCTTGTGTTTTATATAAATTGAGAACTCAGGGGGAGCACAAAGGGTGCTCCCAAATATTACTTTTTTGAAGTGATTACGTTGTAGAAACGATTAGTGCTTCTTTTTGTAATCCGCAACCGCTGCTTTGATTGCATCTTCAGCAAGAATTGAACAGTGAACTTTCACTGGTGGCAACTCTAGCTCTTCTGCGATTTCAGAGTTTTTAATAGCAGCTGCTTCATCAATACTTTTACCTTTAACCCACTCAGTGACTAGTGAGCTAGAAGCGATTGCGCTACCGCAACCGTAAGTCTTGAATTTTGCGTCTTCAATAATACCTTCTGCAGATACTTTGATTTGCAGTTTCATTACGTCACCACAAGCTGGTGCGCCAACCATGCCGCTACCTACACTTGGATCTTCTTTATCAAACGAACCTACGTTACGTGGGTTTTCGTAGTGATCAATTACTTTTTCGCTATATGCCATGATAGTTACCTCGAATCCTCTATTTCCGTGAGATTAGTGATGAGCCCACTCAACAGTGTTCAAATCAATCCCTTCTTTATACATATCCCATAGAGGAGACATGTCGCGTAATTTATTTACTGCTACACGGATTTGTGCAATCGCGTAGTCGATTTCTTCTTCCGTAGTGAAACGGCCGAATGAAAAACGTACTGAGCTGTGTGCCAGTTCATCGTTTAAGCCAAGAGCGCGTAAAACGTATGAAGGCTCAAGACTCGCTGATGTACATGCAGAACCTGATGATACCGCTAAGTCTTTTAAAGACATAAGCAGAGATTCACCTTCAACGAAAGCAAAGCTCACGTTTAGGTTATGTGGTACACGTTGATCTAAGTCGCCATTTACCGTTACTGCTTCTAGATCTTGAACCCCTTTCAATAGACGCTCGCGAAGTGCTAGTGCGTGGTCATAATCTTTCTGCATGTCTTGTTTAGCGACAGCAAAAGCTTCACCCATACCCACGATTTGGTGAGTAGCAAGCGTACCAGAACGGAAACCACGTTCGTGACCTCCACCGTGCATCTGTGCTTCAAGACGAATACGTGGCTTACGACGAACGTACAAAGCACCAATGCCTTTAGGGCCGTATGCTTTGTGTGCAGAAAGAGAGATAAGGTCAACTTTCATCTCTTTTACATCTAGTGGGATTTTACCCGCAGACTGAGCCGCATCAACGTGGAAGATGATCTTGCGTGAACGACATAATTCGCCGATTGCAGAGATATCTTGGATTACACCAATCTCGTTGTTTACGTGCATGATAGAAACAAGAACCGTATCTTCACGCATTGCTGCTTGTAGCTTGTCTAAATCAATGATGCCGTTTGCTTCAGGCTCAAGGTAAGTCACCTCAAAACCTTCACGCTCTAGTTGGCGACATGGATCAAGAACCGCTTTATGTTCTGTTTTACACGTGATTACGTGCTTACCTTTCTTCTCGTAAAAGTGCGCTGCACCTTTGATAGCAAGGTTGTCTGACTCTGTAGCACCTGACGTGAAAACAATCTCACGTGGGTCTGCATTTAGTAGATCGGCAATTTGCTCACGAGCATTATCTACTGATTCTTCTGCCTGCCAGCCGTAACGGTGTGAACGAGATGCAGGGTTACCGAAGTTACCGTCCATCGTCATGCACTGAACCATTTTTTCAGCAACACGTGGATCGACTGGGCATGTAGCTGAATAGTCAAAGTAAATAGGCAGTTTCATTTTCTACTCCAATGTAAAAACTGACCGCTAAGAGCGGGCATTAACACCGTGAGGTGCTGCACTAATCGTTGTAGTGCTCGTATTTTTATGTGCAAAACCATTATTAACCGCAAGATCGATATCTTGACGATCAGAAATCTCTAAAACTTCGTTATCTTTCATTAGCTCACCGAGCGTAATGTCATTTAAGAAGCTGCTGATTCGGGAGCTTAAATCACGCCAAAGAGTGTGAGTTAAACAACGACTACCACCTTGGCAATCTGCTCGACCGTGACACTTGGTTGCATCCACTGATTCGTCTACTGCTGCAATAACAGTTCCGACAGCAATGTCGCTCGCTTCAGCACCTAAACGGTAACCACCGCCAGGACCACGAACACTAGCAACTAAGCCAGCTTTACGTAACTTAGAAAATAGCTGTTCTAAGTAAGATAATGAGATGCCCTGTCGCTCTGAAATATCAGCCAGAGGAACTGGGCTTTTTTGCGAATGCAGTGCTACATCTAGCATAGCTGTTACCGCATATCTTCCTTTAGATGTAAGTTTCATATCACACCGAATCCACATTGTTTATGTGGTTGGAATCTTCCCATACCTGACTAAATTGGTCAAGTATTTAGTTGACTATTTTAGTCAAGTATTCACCCTTAGGGTTTGTGTGGTTTTTATTTGTCGTTTTTGCTCTTCTCAATTGAAGTCAAAATGCCGCGTAGAGTGTTGATCTCTTGCAACTCTGGACGAGCTCGACTGAACAGACGACGTAGTTTATTCATCACCTGACCTGGCTTATCCTTAGAGATAAATTGGGTATCAATGATCACTTTTTCAAGGTGCTCATAGAACATTTCTAGTTCTTCGTGACGAGGGTACTCATCTTGTGGCTGTGGCTGATATTGGCTAGCGACCATATCAAGGTGAGCTACACGCACTTCGTAGCTCAGAGTCTGCACTGCCATTGCTAGGTTTAGAGAGCTGTATTCAGGGTTAGCTGGGATACATACATGGAAGTGGCACTTCTGAAGCTCATCGTTAGTCAAGCCAGTACGTTCACGGCCGAACACTAATGCGACTGGGTGCTTTTGGCCTTCAATCGCAAATTTTTGTCCACACTCACGAGGCTCAAGCATTGGCCATTCAAGCGTACGTGAACGTGCACTCGAACCAACCACTAAACCACAGTCTTTTACGGCTTCGTCCAGTGTAGAAACGATGGTCGCGTTTTCTGCGATGTCACCTGCACCCGCAGCCAGTGCTAAGGTCTGCTCGTCAACTTCACATTGAGGGTCTACAAGAACTAATTGACTCAAACCCATCACTTTCATTGCGCGAGCTGCTGATCCGATATTTCCCGAATGAGACGTACCAACCAGAACGACTTTTACATTGTCTAACATGCTATATGACACCACTTTAAAAATAATCGCGAGATATTAACACATAGCAAAGTAAAATGGTCAGACCCTTCGCGTAATGTGAAACCAAGAGTTCAAAAAATAACCACTTCCCTTTTGGTAAAACTTTGGTATACTCGCCGCCGCTTTAAATTGTTCTTTAACATCTTGTGGGAAAAACCATATGCATCCAATGCTAAACATTGCGATACGCGCTGCGCGTAAAGCTGGCAACCATATTGCTAAATCTCTAGAAACAACTGATAAGATCGAATCGTCTCTAAAAGGTAACAACGATTACGTTACTAACATTGCTCAAGAAGCTGAGTACATGATCATTGAGACAATCAAAGCATCTTACCCAGAGCACAGCATTATTTCTGAAGAGAAAGGCCTGACTGAAGGTAAAGACTCTGATGTACAATGGATCGTTGACCCACTAGATGGCACCAACAACTTTGTAAAAGGTTTCCCTCACTTCTCTGTATCTATCGCTGTTCGCATGAACGGTCGTACAGAAGTTGCTTGTGTTTATGACCCAATGCTAAACGAGCTATTCACAGCTCAACGTGGCGCTGGCGCTCAACTTAACAACGCTCGTATGCGTGTTACTCAACTAAAAGACCTTCAAGGTACTGTTCTAGCGACTGGTTTCCCATTCAAGCAAAAACAACACTCTGAATCTTTCATGAAGATCATCTCTGGTCTATTCATTGACTGTGCTGATTTCCGTCGTACAGGTTCTCCTGCTCTTGACCTATGTTACCTAGCAGCTGGCCGTGTTGATGGTTACCTAGAACTAGGCCTTAAGCCATGGGATCTAGCAGCTGGCGACCTAATCGCTCGTGAAGCTGGTGCTATCATGACTGACTTCGCTGGCGGTACTGATTACATGACTTCTGGTAATGTTGTTGCTTCAAGCGCACGTGGTGTTAAATCTATTCTTAAGCACGTTCGTGAGAACGCTAACGAAGGTATGCTGAAATAATTCAGACCTTACGTTAAAGCTCTCTGTTTTAAGGGCGCATAAAAACTCCAAAGCCTCGCTAGATAGCGAGGCTTTTTTGTATCTGTGGTTCAGGGATGCGAGCTGCGAGCTGCAAAATGCAGCCATAAAAAAACCGCTAGTTGCCTAGCGGTTTTTTTGGTTTAGCGAAACTTGTTAAGCCAAGGCCTAAGGCATTTCGTCAAACTCTTCACCTTCTTTTTCCACTTGTGGTGGCATTAGGTGTTCACGTGTAATACCCAACTTCATTGCTAGTGCAGATGCAACGTAGATAGAAGAGTAAGTACCAACCGTAATACCCAATAGAAGGGCAGTTGCGAAGCCGTGAATCATAGCGCCGCCCTGAACGAACAGTGCGATAACTACGAATAACGTGGTACCAGAAGTGATCAATGTACGACTCAATGTTTGTGTGATTGAGCTGTTCAGTACTTCAGGCGCTTCACCTTTACGCATCTTACGGAAGTTCTCACGAATACGGTCGAATACAACGATGGTATCGTTGAGGGAGTAACCGACTACCGTTAGCAAGGCTGCTACGATGGTAAGGTCGACCTCAATTTGCATTAGAGAGAACACACCAAGTGTGATGATAACATCGTGCGCCAGTGCTAATACCGCACCCGCAGCCAAACGCCATTCAAATCGCACTGATACGTAGATCAAGATACAGATAAGAGAAACTAGGATAGCAAGGCCACCCGCTTCTGTTAGCTCATCACCTACGTTAGGACCAACGAACTCGATACGACGCATTTCAACTTGCTCACCAGTACCATTCTCAATAGCAGAAAGGATTTGGTTACCAAGCGTTTCGCCCGCTACGCCATCACGTGGACGTAAACGAACCATCACATCACGAGCTGAACCGAAGTTCTGTACCGTCGCATCACCAAAGCCTTCGGCTTCTAGTGCACTACGAATATCAGGAAGGTGTGCCGGTTGTTCAAAACCAACTTCAATCAGAGTACCGCCAGTAAAATCTAGACCCCAGTTCAACGATTTCGTTGTTAGGGTGAAGATAGCAGTACCAATCATCAAGATAGAAAAAACAAAGGCAACCTTTGACCAACGCATAAAGTCGATCATTTTGTCTGCTTTTAGAATCTGAAACATATTAATTCCTAGCCTTAGATCGACAGTTTTTTAACGCGTTTGCCGCCATACATCAGGTTCACGATACAACGTGTTCCGACAATAGCTGTAAACATTGAAGTCAAGATACCGATAGACAGCGTTACCGCGAAGCCTTTGATAGCACCCGTACCCACAGCAAATAGAATGATTGCTGTTAGTAGTGTGGTGATGTTGGCATCGGCGATTGTGCTGAATGCGTTCGCGTAACCTTGGTGAATCGCTTGTTGTGGACTGCGTCCATCTCGAAGCTCTTCACGTATACGCTCAAAGATCAGAACGTTCGCATCAACCGCCATACCGACCGTTAATACGATACCGGCAATACCCGGTAGGGTCATGGTAGCCCCCGGAATCATCGACATAACACCGATAATCAACACCAAGTTAGCCATTAGCGCAACGTTCGCAATCAGACCAAAGCTACGGTAGTAGAGCAGCGTAAACAGCATTACAGCAGCCATACCCCAAACCATCGCCATGATACCCATATCGATGTTTTGCTGACCCATAGATGGACCAATGGTACGTTCTTCTACAATCGAGATAGGCGCAATCAATGCACCAGCACGCAGTAGAAGTGCCAAGTTATGAGCTTCAGCCGTTGAATCGATACCAGTAATACGGAAGTTACGGCCTAGCGCAGATTGAATCGTCGCTTGGTTAATCACTTCTTCGTGCTTACTCAAGATAACTCGACCTTCCGGTGTTTTACGACCGCTGTCTTTGTACTCTGCAAATACCGTTGCCATTAGCTTACCGATATTCTGACGAGAGAATGCAGACATCTTGCTACCACCTTCGCTGTCTAGCGAGATGTTAACTTGAGGACGACCATATTCATCAACACTTGAGCTTGCATCAGTAATGCTTGAGCCGCCTAGAATAACGCGCTTCTTAAGTACCACAGGACGACCATCACGATCTTGCTTGATTTCACTACCCGCAGGGGCACGACCAGAAGCGGCAGCGGCTAAGTCAGCACTGCTATCCACTTCACGGAACTCAAGCGTCGCGGTAGCACCAAGAATTTCTTTAGCGCGAGCCGTGTCTTGAACACCAGGCAATTCCACTACGATACGGCTAGAGCCTTGACGTTGAACCAAAGGTTCAGCAACACCAAGTTCGTTAACACGGTTACGTAGAATGGTAATGTTTTGCTCTACCGCATAGTTGCGGATTTCTTGAAGACGAGCCTCTGTGAAGCTAGCAACCAAAGAAAAACGACCATTAGATTCAGAATCTACAAACGTCATGTCTTGGTGCTTAGATTGCAGTAGCGATTTCGCTTCAGCAAGCTGCTCGGCGTTACGTAGAATCACTTCAACCGCATCTTTACCAGATGGGCGAATTGCACGGTAACGGATTTTTTCTTCACGAAGTTCGCTACGGAACGCTTCTTCTTGTTGGCCAACCAGCTTTTGCATCGCAGCGTCCATATCCACTTCCATCAAGAAGTGAACACCACCACGTAGGTCAAGACCAAGCTTCATTGGTGCAGCACCAATAGATTCAAGCCAATCAGGAGTTGAAGCAGCTAAGTTTAAAGCAACGATTACGTCTTCATCTAATGCTTCAGTGATGACATCAC
The DNA here is from genome assembly GCF_041471425.1 of Vibrio sp. 10N.261.52.C2. Taxonomy (NCBI): domain Bacteria; kingdom Pseudomonadati; phylum Pseudomonadota; class Gammaproteobacteria; order Vibrionales; family Vibrionaceae; genus Vibrio; species Vibrio sp. 10N.261.52.C2. The sequence goes on from NZ_JBFROH010000016.1 coordinate 205,467, forward strand.
GAGCACTAATTTGAGAGTCTGTATCGTTAAAGCGAACAAGAATGGAACCGTTTTCTAGAGCAACGGATTTAGTAGAAAGGTTTTCAGCTTCAAGAGCATTGGTGACAGCATCCAGCGTAGACATATCTACAGAGGCGCCGCGCGCCCCTGTAACTTGAACTGCCGGATCTTCACCGTATATATTCGGAAGTGCGTACAACGCAGCGATGGCGATAGTAAACACCACCATCAGGTACTTCCATAACGGGTAACGGTTTAGCACAGCGAGGATCCTCTAGCTGTTTATAGAGATTTCAGAGTACCTTTTGGTAGCACTGCTGTAACGAAGTCTTTCTTGATAACTACTTCGTTGTTTGCATTCAGTTCGATAGCAACGTAGTCGCTGTCTTCTGCAATCTTAGTGATCTTGCCAATTAGGCCGCCGCTTGTAAGAACTTCATCACCTTTGCCCATAGAAGACATAAGGTTCTTGTGCTCTTTAACACGCTTAGCTTGTGGACGGTAGATCATGAAGTAGAAGATCACAGCGAACATACCTAGCATGATAAGCATTTCGAAACCGCCGCCTGCTGGTGCACCTTCTGCTGCTGCGTGAGCTTGAGAAATAAACATTTAAAACATCCTCTATTTATATTTTCGTAATTGTTTGTCTAATTGGGTCGCATCCCTTTATTTTCAAGCCCCATCACTCGGAAGAGAGATAGGGCTCGCAAAAAAGAAATACTAAGATTCTTTACCTAGTGGTGGCACTTCACGCCCCATTCTTGCGTAGAACTCTGCAACGAACTCTTCAAAGCGGTCTTCATCGATAGACTGACGAATGTCTGACATTACTCGTTGGTAGAAACGCAGGTTATGAATCGTGTTCAGTCGAGCACCTAGGATTTCGTTACAACGATCCAAATGGTGTAAGTACGACTTGCTGTAGTTCTTACAAGTGTAACAGTCACACTCTGAATCTAGTGGTGTTGTATCGGTTTTATGCTTCGCATTACGGATCTTGATCACACCTTCAGTCACAAACAGGTGGCCGTTACGTGCATTTCGCGTTGGCATTACACAGTCAAACATGTCGATACCACGGCGAACACCTTCAACCAAGTCTTCCGGTTTGCCTACGCCCATTAGGTAACGTGGCTTATCTTCTGGCAGTTGAGGACATGTGTGCTCAAGAATGCGGTGCATATCTTCTTTTGGTTCGCCTACTGCTAGGCCACCTACTGCGTAACCGTCAAAACCAATTTCTGTTAGGCCTTTAACGGATACATCACGAAGGTCTTCGTACACGCCACCTTGAACGATACCGAACAGTGAGTTCGGGTTTTCAAGTTTGTCGAAGTGGTTACGTGAACGCTCAGCCCAACGAAGAGACATCTCCATTGAGTCTTTTGCTTCTTTGTGTGTCGCAGGGTAAGGCGTACACTCATCGAAGATCATTACGATGTCTGAACCTAAATCTTTTTGGATTTCCATAGACTTCTCAGCGTCCATGAAGATCTTGTCACCGTTTACAGGGTTACGGAAATGAACACCCTCTTCAGTGATTTTACGCATTGCACCTAGGCTGAATACTTGAAAGCCGCCTGAATCAGTCAGGATAGGACCGTGCCAGTTCATGAAATCGTGCAGGTCACCGTGCATTTTCATGATTTCTTGACCAGGACGTAGCCATAGGTGGAATGTGTTACCTAATAGGATTTCAGCACCTGTGTCTTTTACTTCTTCAGGTGTCATACCTTTAACAGTACCGTAAGTACCTACAGGCATGAATGCTGGGGTTTCAACGGTACCGCGTTCAAACTGAAGTTGACCACGACGTGCGCCGCTATTAGTTTTTTTAAGTTCGTATTTTAATTTCACGAAGCCTCCAATATGCCAGAGAAACAATCTGACTGTTAATTCAGAACCTTAGGCCAAACAAAAGTTCAGTCTAGTGGGTTCTATGAGGAGCGGTCGCGTATTCCTTGCGAGAGATTAGACAGACACCCTGCCCTACTCCTAGCTTACTGCTAGCACCCGTAAATTCTAATGTATATCGTTTATAACTAGCTTAAATTAGCTTGTTTTCTTATTGATGAACATGGCATCACCGTAGCTGAAGAAACGATATTCGCTCTTCACTGCGTGATCGTATGCGCCCATCACGTTGTCGTAACCTGCAAATGCACTCACCAACATAATCAGTGTTGATTCTGGCAAGTGGAAGTTGGTAATCAAGCAATCCACCAACTGGTATTCATAGCCAGGGAAGATGAAGATTTCTGTATCACCAAAGAAAGGAACGAGCTCAGTGCCTTTCTTCAATGCATCTTGAGCTGCACTTTCTAGTGAGCGTACTGATGTTGTACCAACAGCAATAATACGGCCGCCACGGGCTTTTGCTGCAGCTACGGCGTCAACCACTTCTTGCGGCACTTCAACGTACTCAGCATGCATGTGGTGATCGTTAATATTATCAACTTTTACTGGCTGGAAAGTACCAGCACCAACATGAAGCGTCACGTAAGCAAACTCAACACCTTTTTCTTTCATGTCAGCCATTAGCTTGTCATCAAAGTGAAGGCCTGCTGTTGGCGCTGCAACCGCACCCGGCTTTTCATTATAGACAGTCTGGTAGCGCTCTTTATCTGCATCTTCATCAGGACGATCGATGTAAGGAGGCAGTGGCATGTGACCAACACTGTTAAGAATCTCTAAAACGCTTTGATCAGATGTGAAATGGATTTCGAATAACGCATCGTGACGCGCCACCATTTCAGCTTCATATTCATCGTTCTCACCAAGGAACAACTTGGTACCCGGCTTCGGTGATTTAGAACAACGAACATGCGCAAGAATGCTTTTCTCATCAAGCATACGTTCAACCAGCACTTCAAGCTTACCGCCTGATGCCTTGCGACCAAATACACGAGCTGGAATCACTCGAGTGTTATTGAAAACAACAAGATCGCCTGGCTCAACCAAGTCTAAAACGTCTTTAAACGAACCATCAGCTAGGTTACCGCTGTTGCCATCTAATTTAAGCAGGCGGCTTGCTGTACGCTCCTCTTGAGGGTAGCGAGCAATGAGTTCATCTGGTAGGTCAAAGTGAAAATCTGAAACTTGCATGTGTCTAGTCTTGTCTTAGTTGATGAGATTTGTGCCGTTGACGAATCATAAATCGTAGTTGCTGGATAATCGTTACGGTAAGTCAATCGTTACCAGAAACACATCGCAAACACGACTAAAAATTTCGCAGTGGGCTAGTATAGGCACACGAGCCGCAATAGCAAGGTTTACAGCACTGGATTATTGTAAAGAGGCGTAAAATAATGCGACTGATTCACCTCCTCAAGCTAAAGAATTAGTTGCATAAAACTCACCCAAGAATGCGTCAGATCTCAGTTATTTTTTGGATAAAAAACTATAGTAATAGCAACAAATAAAAAAGAAGGAGGTTCGTATGATCAAGGTTGAAGATATGATGACTCGCAACCCTCATACCCTATTGCGCTCACACTCACTGGCCGATGCTAAGCACATGATGGAAGCACTTGATATCCGCCATATTCCGGTCGTCGATTCCGACAGGCAACTACTAGGTGTCGTCACACAACGAGACGTTCTCGCCGCTCAAGAATCCAGCCTACAAAACATCCCACAAGCTCAATCTTTTACTCTTGCTACTCCCCTCAACGACATCATGCACAAAAGTGTTATGTCGGTAGAGCCGCGTGCAGGATTAAAAGAATCGGCTATCTACATGCAGAAACATAAAGTGGGCTGTTTACCTGTCGTAGAAAACCACGAACTAGTAGGCATTATTACAGACAGCGATTTTGTCACGATAGCGATCAATTTACTGGAGCTGCAAGAAGAAGTAGAGCCAGAAGAAGCAGAAGTAGAGTAACGCTCGGAATTGATATAAAGAAGAGCGGCCAATTCAGCCGCTCAGAGGGATTGTTGTCGCAGCGGATTATTATAGAAGCTCAGATACCACATCCGCTAATTGATGGAATGTCTCACGACGCGAAGAGCTTGGTCGCCAGACAAGGCCAATATCTCGGTAGGCCTGCTGACCAGGAGGATCGATCACAACGAGATTCTGGTTTTCCAATAAACCGTGGTCGATCGCCATTTGCGGAATAAAGGTGGTTCCTAAACCATTGGCCACCATTTGCACCAATGTGTGAAGGCTCGTCGCAGTGAACGGGTTGATCTTCTCTTTATCCGTTAACTTACAAGCCGACACAGCATGCTCGGTTAAGCAATGCTCGTTCTCCAACAAAAATACAGATTCGTCTGGCAGGTCATCGTATTTAATCGGAACGCGAATACCATCAGCTTGATTGCGACTGATCACCATCCGGAAAGGGTCTTGCCCAACAACTTGGCTTTCCATATTGTCGATATCGACAGGCAAAGCCAGAATCAGCACATCTAAGTCTCCATGACGCAGCGCAGCCAATAGGTTGGTCGTTGTGTCTTCACGTAACAGCAAATTTAATTGTGGAAAGCGCTGGTTGGCTTCCTGTACCAAATCGCACAAAAGGAACGGCGCTATAGTAGGAATACACCCGACTCGCAGCTGCCCTTGCATCGCATCCCCGTTACATAGATTTCCAAGCTCTACGAGATCTTGTCCTTTCGCTAGTAGCTCTCGACCGTGCTTGACCACCAGCTCACCTGCTTGCGTGAAAACTAGCGGGCTCTTTTTATCTTTCTTCTCATAAAGCGGGCAACCAATCAGCTCTTCTAGGTTTTGAATGCCTTTACTTAGCGTAGATTGACTGACGAAACAGCGATCTGCGGCATCACTGAAATGACGAGTTTCGTGAAGAGTAACAAGATAGTGAAGTTGCTTAAGACTTGGCCATTTATTCATGAAATTACTTTGTAATATGAGTAGGATAAGTTAGGTAAAGGTCATTCGACCTAAGGACAGGACAAAGAATAAGCTTATCGCTTTTTTCGATTAACTTAATCTATTTAATTCGCTTTTTTCTATAGTACCGATTGTACTATAGTTTGTCCCGTAGAAACGGAGCCCAAACAAAGATGTGTTGGGCCAACTAATTTTTTAGGAGATTCCAAAATGGTACTAGTAGGTCGTCAAGCCCCTGACTTTACTGCAGCAGCTGTTCTAGGTAACGGTGAGATCGTTGATAACTTCAACTTCGCAGAATTCACTAAAGGTAAGAAAGCTGTAGTTTTCTTCTACCCACTAGACTTCACTTTCGTTTGTCCTTCAGAGCTAATCGCTTTCGACAACCGTCTTGAAGATTTCCAAGCTAAAGGCGTTGAAGTAATCGGTGTTTCTATCGATTCTCAATTCTCTCACAACGCATGGCGTAACACTGCTATCGCTGATGGCGGTATTGGTCAAGTTAAATACCCTCTAATTGCTGACGTTAAGCACGAGATCTGCAAAGCATACGATGTTGAGCACCCAGAAGCAGGCGTTGCTTTCCGTGGTTCTTTCCTAATCGACGCTGACGGTCTTGTACGTCACCAAGTAGTTAACGATCTTCCACTAGGTCGTAACATCGACGAAATGCTACGCATGGTAGACGCACTAAACTTCCACGAGAAGAACGGTGAAGTTTGTCCTGCACAATGGGAAGAAGGCAAATCAGGTATGGACGCATCTCCAAAAGGTGTTGCAGCATTCCTATCTGAGCACGCTGACGACCTAAGCAAGTAATTACCTCTTAAGCCCGAACTCAACGCGGGTTAATGGTTGGAAGATTCTCTTTAAAGAGACATAAAGCATAAGCTAATAGCGCAAAGCGCACCGCCAATCAGTTAAGAAGTAAAGTCCTATTAAAAGCCCGAAGTTAACGCTTCGGGCTTTTTGTTTTCCCCCTCCTCGCTCCCCTAGACTGACTCTTGTAATAGATAATTGAGGTAGCGATAAACCTAAACTTTACCTCTATTTTCCCTTATCCCCATCTATTCAGAATCACACCTAGATTGCTATTATTTCATCAGTATCTTTTTGAACGGATAAACACGATGAACACCGAAATTGAAGTCTGTATCGATAACTTAGAATCTCTTCATACCGCACTATCTGGTGGCGCGAATCGAATTGAGCTTTGCTCTTCATTAGCACTTGGCGGATTAACTCCAAGCTTCGGAATGATGAAACAAGCGGCAATAGTTTCGTCGGTTCCGGTCTACGCTATGATACGCCCAAGACAAGGCGACTTCATTTTCGATAACGACGATATGCTCTGTATGCTTGAAGATATTGAAGCTTGCGCAAATGCAGGATTGGATGGGGTCGTACTTGGTGTGTTAGCGCCGAACGGAAGTATTGATATGCCAAAGATGCAACAACTGGCTGACAAAGCGCACTCGTTAAAGCTTGGGATTACCTTCCACAGAGCCATCGATCAAAGCTCTGATTTCCAAGCAGCATTAGAACAAATCATTACACTTGGATGCGAAAGAGTCCTGACATCAGGGCTTGCTGCTAATGCTGAGCAAGGTATCGATGTATTGGCTGCAATGGTCAAACAAGCCGATGGACGAATTGATATCATGGCGGGGGCTGGCGTTAACGCTGCGAATGCCAAAATGATTCAAAGCGCTACCCAAGTACCTGCTCTTCACCTTTCAGGTAAATCGACAAGGCCGAGTCTAATGGAAAACAACTCAAGTGCTCAAATGGGCAGTGATAATATTGATGATTATCAGATCCCAGTGACAGATGCGAGTAAGATATCTGATGTGAGAGCCGCCCTCACCGCTTAGGGCAATAGTCGCCAGCATAAATCCAGAGAACCTCGCTGACTAATCTAACTGACTGACGTATATTAGATTTAATAGCGCAGAAAATTTTCATGGATAGATATGGCTAAAGACTTATTCAGCTCTCTTGATTTAAACCTGTTACGAAGCAAAACATGTTTGGAAGAAACCAAATCCACGGCTTTCAGGCTGAAATTGGCGTGGCAAGTTATGACGGTACGAAAACGCGCTCAGGCGAAGTAGAAGAGAAAACAACACATGGTATAAGCCTAGGCGGGGCCTACGTTTACCAAGCGACACCAATGCTTGGATTACGTGCTGGTGTTAATATGAATATTTTTGATCACAACAAAACCTTTGTGCCTTACGACACAACGGTCAATTTCAATCTTGGTGCAATAATTAGCTTCTAAAGATAAGCTCTATTTGAGTGCGTCATCAAGGCTTTGATCGCCTAGGTGACGTACATCTTTACCCTTCACAAAGTAAATAATGTATTCGCAGATATTTTGGCAGCGGTCTCCCACTCGCTCAATCGCACGCGCTGACCACATCACCTGCAAAATATTAGGAATGTTCTTAGGGTCTTCCATCATATAGGTCATTAACTGACGAATAACGGCCTCGTACTCCGCATCCAACTTATCATCAAGCTTGTGAACTTCAGCTGCCGCATCAACATCCATACGAGCAAAAGCATCTAACACTTGGTGAAGCATGGTGATTGCCTGACGGCAAAGAGGCTCTAACGAAACATGGAATTTTTGCTCTTTGGTTGAAGGGATCTCAATAGCACCTTGCGCAATTTTAGAAGCAACATCGCCAATACGTTCCAGATCGGTAATCGTTTTGATGATCGCCATAATCAAACGCAGATCCTTCGCTGTCGGCTGACGCTTTGCAATGATTCGAGTACAAGCCTCATCAATCGACACTTCCATCGCATTCACTTTGTGGTCATCACGAATCACTTTTTTTGCCAATTCAACATCGTCTTTATGAAGCGCCTGCATTGCAAACGAGAGTTGCTGCTCCACTAACCCGCCCATGGTCAATACATGAGTACGGATCGATTCTAACTCGACATTGAATTGCCCTGAAATGTGGCGACCGAAATGCATACTTGCTCCTTGAAAGAAATGAAGAAAGCCATTTTTGTAGAGTGACTTAGCTCTAGATGACACCTTTGGAGAGGTTAGCCATATCTACCAGTAATGTAGTCTTCCGTCTGGTTTTTCAATGGAGACGTAAAAATTGAGTCCGTATCTGAGTACTCGATCAATTTTCCCATATGAATAAAGGCAGTATGGTCACTTACACGCGCGGCTTGTTGCATGTTGTGGGTAACAATCACCACTGTGTATTGTGTTTTGAGATCGTTGATCAACTCTTCAATCGTCAAAGTAGAAATCGGATCGAGTGCCGATGTCGGCTCATCTAACAACAGCACTTCAGGCTCAATCGCAACCGCACGAGCGATAACCAAACGCTGCTGTTGACCGCCAGATAAACCAAAAGCATTCTCATGCAACCGATCTTTCACTTCATCCCATAACGCAGCAGCGCGCAGAGAGCGTTCAACCGCATCATCAAGGTCTCGGCTGTTGCTAACGCCTTGTAGCCTCAAGCCATAAACCACATTCTCATAGATAGATTTAGGAAAAGGGTTTGGACGCTGGAATACCATACCCACACGGCGTCGTAAGGTCGCAACATCCACCTTAGGGTGATAGACGTTCTTGCCATGAAGCTTCACTTTCCCGGAAACCTTACAGCCTTCAACAAGATCGTTCATGCGATTAATGCAGCGCAGCAGAGTCGACTTACCACACCCAGAAGGGCCGATAAACGCCGTCACCTGCCCCTTCGGGATCTGCATCGAGATATCATCAAGTGCTTGGCTCTCTTGATAGTAAAGATTTAGCCCTTCGATCGAGATAGCAATTTGCTCATCCTTCAGATTGTGAACATCAAGTGGTGCTTGGTAACCCAAGGTTTCATTAATCGAGAACATCTAATCTTGTCCTAAGGTTCGGTATTTTTCACGCAAGTTATTACGGATATTGATGGCTGTTAAGTTCAACCCAACAATCACCGTAACCAATAAAAATGAAGTCGCATACACTAAAGGTCGTGCCGCTTCGATATTAGAGGTTTGAAAACCAACATCATAGATATGAAAGCCTAAATGCATGAACTTTCTATCTAAGTGTAAATACGGAAACTGACCATCGACTGGCAAGCTAGATGCCAATTTAACAACACCCACCAGCATAAGTGGTGCAACTTCCCCCGCGGCTCTCGCGATTGCCAAAATTAAACCAGTGATAATCGCTGGGCTTGCCATCGGTAAAACAATGCGCCAAAGCGTCTCAAATTGAGTCGCACCAAGCGCTAATGAACCGTGCCTCACTGCACTAGGAATACGCGTTAAGCCCTCTTCCGTGGTTACGATAACGACTGGAAGCGTCAAGACCGCTAAGGTTAGTGCTGACCAAAGTAGACCCGGCGTACCAAATGTCGGTGCTGGCAATCGCTCTGCATAGAACAACGTATCAATCGAGCCACCAATGGTATAGACGAAAAAGCCTAAACCAAAAACGCCATACACAATCGACGGTACACCCGCCAAGTTAATCACGGCGATACGAATTAAACGTGTTAGTGCGTTGTTTTTTGCGTATTCATGAAGATATATCGCAGCGACTACCCCAAGAGGCATCACGACGATCGACATGAGAATAACCAACAGTACTGTGCCAAAAATAGCAGGAAACACACCGCCTTCAGAGTTTGAGTCTCGTGGGTTCTCTGATAAGAACTTCCAAACTTGTTTGCCCCAGTGCCCAACCTTTTCTAGGTAAGACATATTATTTGGGTACCAATAATCCAGAATGTGGCTGAGCGAGATCTCGACCAGCTCGCCTGTCATATCCTCAACCAGCAAGCTTTCGACATTAAGTTGCGTTCTAAGGTGCTCAAGCTTAACTTCGGCTTCACCTAACTGGCGGTTTAATTCCAGTTTAGTTTGAGTATAGGTTGTAAGGTATTCATCACTCACTGACTCATTGAGTTCAAGCTTACGCTTTTCTAAGCGCAGGTTTTCCAATTGCCAGCTGATATTGCGAATTTCTTGGTTCACGACACGCGACGTTTCTTTACGTAACGTATCAGCGAACGCCAAGCCTTGTTCGAGCTTTTGGTCTATGTTCGAATCAAAGGTGCCAGAAGCGGTTTTAAAACCCACCGGCTTACCAAAGAAATAACCACCTCGACTTCGTTCAATCACAACCCAATCTAGCGGGGTAGTGGGTTCACGTAAGTTAACATCCAGAATAGAAACAAAGTCCGCAGGGTACAGTTCTCTGTTAGCAACTTTGATGCTTAAGCGCTGTATCAGCCCAATCGACAAATTTTGAGGAGACAAAAGGTCATGGACTTGTGGAACTTGCTCTATCGGGATGTATTTTCGTTCATATAACTGACCAACCAATACATCTTGTTTTGATACGGTTTCGTCAAGATCGACCACTAGCGATAAGTCTTTGGAGTCAACTTGCCATTGATACAAAGGTGCGGGCCAAAAATAGGTTAAGCCCTTCCAACCAATCAGCAGCATTAGGCCAAGAACAGAAAGCATACTGATGCTCACCGCCCCGCCCGTAAGCCAGATCCACGGAGATCCCGATTTAACCCAAGATAATAATGACTTCAGTTTGTTCATCATGATCGACCTTGCTGTTGACGTGCTGAAATCAAGGAGCTGCAAAGATCAAGAGACACGCTAGTCAAGCCACTAAAAGCCATTGATACACATTGAGGCAAACCTTTAAAACTACAGCGCACGATATTTATCTCTCAGTCTTTGTCTAACCCACTCAGCAACTGAGTTCACCGCGAATGTAAAGATAAACAGCAAGAGTGCAGCCAAGAACAGCAAGCGGAAATGAGAACCACCCACTTCTGATTCTGGCAGCTCAACAGCAATCGTTGCCGATAACGTCCTCATCCCTTCCAAAATATTCCAGTCAAGAATTGGGGTGTTACCTGTCGCCATCAAGACGATCATGGTTTCACCAACTGCTCGCCCTAGGCCCATCATAACCGCAGAAAAGATACCTGGACTCGCCGTCAATAGCACCACATAAATAAGCGTCTGCCACGCCGTCGCACCCAACGCTAATGACCCATCAGACAAATGTTTAGGTACAGAGAAAATAGCATCTTCAGCAATAGTGAAAATCGTTGGGATGACCGCAAAGCCCATAGCAAAACCAACCACTAGCACATTGCGTTGGTCAAAGTCGATACCATAGCTAGCCAAAAAGGTACGAATATCACCACCAAATAACAAAGCTTCAATGTTGTTTCCACCAGCAAACACCGCAACCACTGTAATCACCAATACCGGAATCAATATCAGAGCATGCCAACCGTTAGAGAAGCGACCCGTTACCCTCTTCGGTAAACAGAACCAAACAAGTCCAGTCAACAGTGTGCTCAGAGGTAACAACACCATTAATGAGAAGACAGCCGTTAAATGTGTTTCAACGATTGGAGCAAACCAAAGCCCAGCCAAAAATCCGATGATCACGGTTGGAAGAGCTTCCATCAGCTCTATCGAAGGCTTCACCACTCTTCGCATGCGTGGAGACATGAAGTAAGCGGTGTAAATAGCTCCGAGCACAGCAACCGGCACGGCAAACATCATCGCAAACAGAGCTGCTTTGATAGTACCGAATGTGATAGGTACTAAACTGAATTTCTCTTCAAAGTCATCATTCGCCGACGTTGATTGCCAAACGTATTGCGGCTCAGGGTAACTTTCATACCAGACCTTTTGCCAAAGCGATGAGAATGATATTTGTGGGTATTCATTGTCGACTTTAGCCACACTGATGGTGCCATCAATCAGCGTCGCCAGATGCAGTTCATTGGCAGACATAGCCGCTAATTGTGGTGATTTATCAAATGCACGCTCGAACAGCGACAGTTTTTCACTGGTCGTATAGTGGCTTTGTAATGTGCCGTTCTTATAGAAGCTATAAAAACCCTTTCTATAAGTATCAGGCAAAATAAATTGCACTTGTTCAGCAAGTTGGAAGTCTCGAATATGGGTCAGGCTACGCTTTTCATCTTTGAGTACATCGAACCACTGAGAAACCTGTCCGTCCTCATGCGTAACCAACAGTGAATAAGCTCCAGACAGTAAATCGATACTTTTCACCGAGTGCTTCGCATCATTTAAGCTAAGATCAATCACTTCACGAACATTGAAGCCGCTATCTGATAGCTTCAAAACCACTAAATCCGATTGGGCTCGGAGATATAAAGTTTGGCCATCAGGTGTGACTAACAACTGTTGCTGCAAGCCCAACTTATCCGATAACCATTGGCTCTTCTGAAAAACATACTGACCCGTAACATCACTTTGGTACCACTTCACTAAGACTCGTTGGTCACTTAGCTGAGCGGCAACCGTGATACCACGTCCATTCTTAGAGAACGCGAATTTTTCGATCGTCGCCCCATTTGAGGGTTCATCATTTAAAAATGGTTCTGGGAGATCAATTTGCTCAATTTTAGGATCGGCTTCACTGCCCTTTTGCAGCACAGGCGCACTATACTCAGGATAGAAAAAAGTAAGGTTGCTTGCGCTGTCGGCAAAGGCAAACCAGTTTTCTGATGGGGTATTTCGAGAAAAGGCGATGGGGTTGGCTACAACATCACGCTCAAAGTAAGAGTGTGTATTTTGAGACTCTAAATCCCAAAACTGTACCAAACCAGATTTTTCGATAGTAAATGCATGCTGACCGTATTCATCAACCGATAAGACGATAGGTTTTTCTACGGCAACGGTCTTTACAGCTTGGTCTGTCTCTAAACCAGTATCAGAAAATACCGGTAAAATGACCATCGCCAAGTAAACAAAGATCAATACTAGGGCAGCTAGAACACTGACCGCGCCACATGTCACCGAAAAACGGACGAGACGATCTTTCAACCATCTTTTTTTGTCGCGCTCTTTCAATGAAAATTGGGCTGATGCCATCTGTTTATCTACCTTTTTTTAGCTACTGACATAATATGTACGTTAGATGACAATTATATTACAAGTTACGTTAAACAACTGAAACTAATAACAAGTTTGTTAGCCATATTTCTTAAAGTAAGATCATAGATTTTGTGAATTTTGCCATTCTAATTTAAAGTAATCAGCTCTATAGCCAGTACTCAAGGATTCTCATCTCGATGGAAAAAGACTATGTCACAAAAGAACTTAGCTGGTTATCCTTCAACGAAAGAGTGCTCCAAGAAGCGGCAGATAAGTCAGTCCCCTTAATCGAAAGAGTTCGTTTTTTAGGTATTTACTCGAAAAACCTCGATGAGTTTTACAAAGTCCGATTTGCTGATGTGAAGCGAAAGATCTTACTTCAAGATCCACAGCTAACCTCCAACTCGCCGAAAAGCCTACTGACTAAAATGCAGAGCAAAGCAAGCAAGCTCGATGCTCAATTCCATGAACTGTATAACGACTTGCTATTGGAATTGGTACGCAATCGTATTTTTCTGGTCAACGAACAACAAATCAGCGAAGAACAAAGTGGCTGGATAAAAAAGTACTTTAAGAAAAAAGTGCTGCCACACTTAACTCCGATTCTCTTGAACGAAGATAGCCAGTTACTTAATATTCTCAAAGATGAACAAAGTTACTTAGCCATCGACATCGAGCGTGATGCATCATCTCAATATGTCTTACTCGAAATCCCATCAGAAGCACTCCCTCGATTTGTTAAGTTACCGGAAACTTCGGGTTCGCAGCGTACAACTTTGATCTTGTTAGATAATATAGTTCGATTTTGTTTGGATGACTTACTTAAAGGATTCTTTGAGTATGACTCATTGCGTTGTTTTGCGATAAAAATGACACGTGATGCCGATTATGATCTGCAAGAGGACAATGAAAATAACCTATTAGAATCGATGTCTTTAGGTTTAGAACAGCGCTTAACGGCACTGCCGATACGTCTGATCTATGAATCTGAAATGCCAACTGAAATGCTCAACTTCTTACAAGTCAGACTTAAACTGTCTGACTATGACAGTGTCATCGCAGGTGGTCGCTATCATAACTTCAAACATTTCTCTGAGTTCCCAAGCCTTAACCGACGTGATTTAGTTAATCGTCCTCTACCCGCGATTAAGTGCGCGCATTTCAGCCATTACCCAAACTACTTCGAAGCGATCAAAGCTCGCGACATCTTACTGCATTATCCTTATCACACCTTTAGTCACATCACTGAACTGGTTAGGCAGGCTTCCTTTGACCCGAAGGTAACCTCCATCAAAATAAACGTTTACCGTGTTGCGGAAGGCTCAAAACTCCTCAGCTCAATCATCGATGCGGCGCACAATGGCAAAAAGGTCACTGTGGTTGTCGAGCTGCAAGCACGCTTTGATGAGCAAGCCAACATTCAATGGACCAAGAAACTTCAAGAAGCGGGTGTAAAAGTCATCCATGGCATCCCAAGTTTGAAGATCCATTCCAAGTTGCTGCTCATCAAACGAAAAGAAGGCAAGCATACCGAGCATTATGCCCATATTGGCACTGGCAACTTCCATGAAGTTACAGCGCGCGTGTATACCGATTTCTCTCTGCTCACTGCGAATGAAGATTTGACTCAAGAGGTGAGACAAGTCTTTAAGTATATTGAAAACCCTTATCAAAAGTCCCAGTTCAAGCAACTGATTGTGTCACCAAAGAATACTAGAAAACGTCTGTACCAATTGATAGATAATGAAATACAAAACGCGATAGAAGGTAAACCTGCAAGCATCACTCTAAAACTCAACAACTTGGTCGATCGAGAGATCATTGAAAAGCTCTATCAGGCTAGCCAAGCCAATGTAAAAGTGAGAATGGTCATTCGCGGCATGTGCTCTCTTGTCCCTGGCATACCCAACATCAGTGATCATATTGAGATAGTCAGTGTGGTCGATCGTTTCCTCGAACATCCGAGAGTGATGATATTTGGTAACGCTGGAAAGCCGAAGGTCTATATATCTTCCGCTGACTGGATGACACGAAATTTTGATCACCGCATCGAAGTTGCAGCTCCAATTTTAGATCCAAAGATCAAGCAAACCATTATCGATATCACCGAGTTTCATTTCGATGACAGCAACAAAGCTCGAGTGCTAGACCAAGCGATGAGCAACTCTTACACACAACCACCAGCAAACCTACTTGATTACCCGACGTCACAACTCTCCACTTACCACTATATTAAACGTATGGAGAAACTTGCTCGCAAGAAGTACAAACAAGAGAAGAAATCATGCCGCTAATTGATAACAAACATTCTCGATGTATTGCCGCTATCGACTTGGGTTCGAACAGCTTTCACATGGTGGTTGCCCGAGTATTCGATCAACACCTGCAATTAGTCAGCAGACACAAACAGAAAGTGAGATTAGGTGATGGATTGGATGAACGTAACGTCCTATCTGAAAGCGCTATCGAGCGAGGCCTAGAATGCCTCAAGGTGTTCGCAGAACGACTGGCGGATTTTGAGCTTGATGATGTCAGAGTTGTTGCGACTCATACCCTAAGAAAAGCCAAAAACGCTAAAGACTTCTTAGAGCAAGCCAAGCCACTGTTTCCTTTTCCAATAGAGATCATTTCCGGTCAAGAAGAAGCTCGAATAATCTATAACGGAGCAGAACACACTCAAACCGCTTCTGAATCTAAGTTGGTTATTGATATCGGTGGAGGGAGTACGGAACTCGTCGCCGGACAAGGCTTTACTCCTCTAATTATGCGCAGTTTACCGATGGGATGCGTCAACTTCACTCAACGTTTCTTTGCTGACGAAGGGCTAACTTCACGACACTTCTCAGATGCTTATACCGCAGCTACTCGTCTATTGATGCCATTGATTGAAGAATACACAAAAGCCCCTTGGGAAATCGCTTTTGGCTCATCTGGTACCACGAAATCAATAAAAGAAGTACTCATTGGCTTAGGGTTCACCGATGGTCTCATTACGCCCCAACGCCTGTCCTATTTAAAGAATCACTTATGTGAGTTTTCATCATCCAACACCGTAAATCTTTCAGGCTTAAGTGATGAGAGAAAGCCTGTGTTTGCTGCAGGCGTCACCATTCTTTCAGCAGCAATGGATACGCTAGACATCAAGGAGTTACATTTTTCTGATGGTGCCCTGAGAGAAGGCGTTCTTTATGACATGGAGGATAGGTTTAAAGATATTGATATTCGAACAAGAACTGCCGAAACGCTCGTCTCTCGATACCATGTAGACGTAACTCATGGCGAGAAAGTGAAAGTGCTCGCTCTTTCATTGCTGAAACAAGTACAGCCTCAAGTGACAACTGCGGTCACTAATGAGCTGTATGATCTGCTTGGTTGGGCTGCAGTACTTCATGAGGTAGGACAAAGCATTGCATTCCAAGGCTATCACCGCCATTCGGCTTATCTGCTTAAGCATACGACAATGCCAGGCTTTAATACTGAGCAACAACGCCTTATATCAGCATTGGTTCGCTATCAAAGAAAAGCGCTCAAACTACAAGATTTGCCGGAACTTTCTCTGTTTACTCAGCAACAAGTCACCCTGCTGATTCGTATATTGAGACTCGCTATCTTACTCAACCGTCAGCGAAATCAAGCACTGGCCCCAGACGTGACTCTAACGATTGAACAACAGGATAACTGGGAATTGAAAGGAACTAACAGCGATTGGTTGGCCCAAAACCAACTGCTTGATTATGAGCTCAGAGAAGAGCAACAACGTTGGAAAAATGCAGAATGGTCGTTGCAGCTAAAATAACGAACAGTCAAAATAAAAACAGCTTGCGACGCGCAAGCTGTTCATACGTTTTTTTCTAAGTTTGTCGTAGCCTGAATTAGAGCCCGACTTTTGCCAATTCTTGCTCTGCGAACTCAGACGGTATCGCTAAATAGCCATCTTTCTCTACAAGTTCTTGTCCTTGCTTTGAGAACACAAAAGTGAGGAACTCTCTTTCAACGGGAGAAAGCGGTTTATCTGGGTGTTTGTTCACGTATACGTAAAGAAAGCGTGATAGAGGGTAATCACCGCTCAAGATATTCGCTCGAGTCGGCTCTACATAATCAGAACCATGCTCAGCAATAGGAATTAACTTAACGCCAGCGACACGATAGCCAATACCTGAGTAGCCAATCCCACTGATGGATGAAGCGACCGACTGAACGACTGAAGCCGAACCAGGTTGCTCATTCACACGATTTTTAAAGTCACCGCCGCACAGTGCATTCTGTTTGAAGTATCCATAAGTCCCCGATACAGAATTGCGACCGAACAATTGGAATCGATGTTTCGCCCATGGCTGATCGATTCCGAGATCTTGCCAGTTATTGAGGGGCCTTGTTGCTCCGCAGCGTAATGTCTCAGAAAAAATGCCATCAATCTGACGAAAGTTAAGCCCCTCAATAGGGTTATCACGATGCACAAAAAGCCCAATCGCATCGATAGCAACTCGCAGTGCTGTTGGCTTATATCCATGCTCCCTTTCAAATGCTTCAATTTCTCGCAGGCGCATCGGACGACTCATTGGCCCTAGATGTGCAGTCCCTTCGGTTAAGGCTGGAGGAGCAGTAGAAGAACCCGATGCTTGGACTTGAGCGTTAACATTTGGGTAGTAGGACTTGAACTCTTCCACCCATAACGTCGTCATACCCGCTAAGGTATCCGAACCGACCGATAATAAGCTCCCAGAAATTCCCGGAACCTTAGAATAATCAGGAAGAGAATCGACACCCTGTTCGGCATGCACAGGGTTAACTAAAGCAAACGCTAATAATGAGCTGACTGGAAAATGCATCCTGCGTATCGAACAACTCATGATACGGTCAGTCGATTTGGTAAAGTAAAATGGAAACGACTGCCGACGCCCACTTCACTTTGAATTTCGAGATGTGAATCGTGGTGGCTAAGCGCATGCTTTACAATCGCTAATCCAAGACCACTACCACCGGTATCACGAGAGCGGGCTTTATCTACACGATAGAAGCGCTCTGTGAGTCGATGTAAGTGTTGAGGCTCAATACCATCACCAGTATCTGACACATCTAAGCACGCGCCTTGGCTGGTTTGATACCAACGCACTTTGACCGTTGCACCTGCGGGTGTGTATTTAACCGCGTTATAAACCAAATTCGATATCGCACTTCTCAATTGGTCTTCATCGGCAAGAACTCGTAGGCTCTTATCGATATCAAACTCAAGCTTATGTTCGCGCTCACCGCTAAGGCTCGCCGCTTCTTTCTCAAGAACCTCAAGCATCGCCGGAACGTTGACCACTTCATCCAACTCATGCATTGGCGCCGCTTCAATTTTCGAAAGCGTGAGTAGTTGATTAACCAAACTGTTCATTCGATTGAGCTGCTCAGTCATTACGCCATGCGCCTTGGTCCACATTGGGCCAACGATCATGTCTGGATCTTCGGTCATTTCAAGGTAACCTTGAAGGACGGTCATCGGCGTACGCAATTCATGAGAAACGTTAGCGAAGAAGTTACGGCGCATGCCTTCTAACTGCTTAAGCTGGGTCACATCACGTACCACCATCAGGTGTTCACCCTCGGTATACGGCACAATACGCAGCTCGAGCATACGCTCCACATTCAATGGAGAAGGCATCTCTAATGGCTCAGAGAAATCTTGCTTATTAAGGTACTTAATAAAATCTGGAGTACGAATCAAATTCGAGATCGGTTGACCTGAATCATCTGGCCAACGAAAGCCCAGCAAATACTGAGCTAGCTTGTTACACCAAACGATATTGCCTTCACCGCGAAATACCACAACGGCATCGGGAAGCGATTCTGCACCGTTACGGAAACGGCGGATAAGGTTAGTCAGTTCTTTGCGTTTGCGACGCTGTCTCTGCTGCATACGATAAATACCGTTAAACAGAGATTCCCAGTTCCCAGAGCCTGAAGGTGGAGTTAGACGCTTCTCATCCCACAGCCATGCGGACAAACGCATTTGGTTGTGTAGATGCCAGCCGAGCTGCAATACCGTAGCAGCCAGCAGTAACCAAGGTAGGTAACCGAATATCCATCCGACTAAAACCCATGGTGCGTAAAAAAAAGCCAGCTCCCAAGCCAGCTTTTTCCAGGTTAACTTTTCAACCATTCAGGACTCCGTAAACTGGGCAGCGAAGCCACATTAAGCCTTTGTAGAAAAACGGTAGCCAGCGCCACGAACCGTTTGGATTAGCTTATCGTGACCTGCAGACTCAAGCGCTTTACGCAGGCGTCGAATATGTACATCAACCGTTCGGTCTTCAACGTAAACATTGGTACCCCAAACGTTGTTAAGCAGCTGCTCTCGGCTGTATACACGCTCTTGGTGCGTCATAAAGAAATGCAGCATTTTGAATTCTGTTGGTCCCATATCAACTGGACCTTCACTTGCGGTCACGCGGTGTGATACTGGGTCTAATTTAAGGCCCTGTACATCAATCACATCTTCCAATGCCGTTGGTGTTACACGACGAATCACCGCTTTAAGGCGAGCAACAAGCTCTTTTGGCGAAAACGGTTTGGTAATGTAGTCGTCAGCGCCAACTTCTAAACCGCGAACCTTATCTTCTTCTTCACCACGAGCTGTTAGCATCACCACTGGGATGTTGCGAGTTAACTCTTCACGCTTCATGTGCTTGATAAAGTTTATCCCGCTACCACCAGGTAGCATCCAATCTAGTAATACTAGATCTGGGAAAGGTTCACATAGCTTGTTTACCGCTGTATCGTAATCTTCAGCCTCTACTGCTTGGTAGCCTTTTTGTTCAAGTACAAAACACAGCATCTCACGAATAGGTGCTTCATCTTCAACGACCAGAATCCTTCTCGACATAATTGAATAGCCTTTGTATTTAATCAACGCATTGCATTATCTGAGTTAATTATGACACTTTTGTGACCTTTGAAAACAAATTTTCATATAACTGTCTCAAACGTTTCACTTTATAACTTTTGATACAGAGCTAAGGACAAATCGAATTAGATCTCATATCATGAGGCACTTCTAAAAAGGTATGAGAAAAATATATGTGGTTTAAAAATTGCCTAGTCTATCGCTTCAACCGTGATATTGATTTCAACGCAGATCAGCTAGAGAAACAACTTGAAGAATTCCGCTTTACTCCTTGTGGTAGCCAAGACAAACAGAAATTTGGTTGGGTGCACGCAATGGGTAAACATGGCGATATGATGACGCACGTATCAGAGAACCGCATTCTCATCTGTGCAAAGAAAGAAGAGAAAATGCTACCAGCATCTGTGATTAAAGAGTCACTGAATGCAAAAATCGAAACACTCGAAGCTGAGTCTGGCACTCCTCTTAAAAAGAAAGAGAAAGACAGCCTCAAAGAAGACATCATCATTGATCTCCTTCCTCGCGCATTCAGCCGCAGTAACTTCACATACGCGCTGATCATGCCAAAAGAAGGCTTCATTGTTGTTGATGCAAGCAGCTACAAAAAAGCAGAAGACGTGTTAGCTCTGCTGCGTAAAACAATGGGTAGCCTACCAGTCGTGCCAGCTATTCCTGAGCAAGCGATTGAAACGACTCTAACCGAGTGGGTTAAATCAGGTGATACACCTCAAGGCATTACAATGCTTGATGAAGCTGAGCTTAAGTCGATTCAAGAAGACGGTGGTATTGTTCGAGTTAAAAAACAAGAGCTAGAAGCCGACGAGATTAAAAACCACATCGAAGCAAATAAAGTGGTAACTAAGCTGCTTATCAACTGGCAAGATCGCATTGAATTCATCCTTGCTGAAGACGGCAGTATCAAACGCCTGAAGTTCAGCGATGAACTTAAAGATGAGAACGACGATATTCCCCGTGAGGACCAAGCTGCACGCTTTGATGCAGATTTCTCATTGCTATGTGGTGAGTTCAGCGTGTTCCTTCCGAATCTATTCGAATCACTAGGTGGATTAACTCAACCGAACGCTTAATCGGTATCTCCAAAGCTCAGGTGCTCCGTGCCTGAGCTTATTTTCCCTACATTTCCCGCTGTATATTTATCCCTTCACTCTCTTCTTAATATCATTGCTATCTTTAGGGCTATCAACCAGACTCATTTTAGCGTAAAATTTGCGCCCCTTTGATATCACTTGGTGGTATCAACCTGACTTGAGATCAGATTAGAGAACGAAGCAATGACTACACAAAAACCATTTGTACCTGAACTATTATCACCGGCAGGAAGCCTCAAAAACATGCGTTACGCATTCGCCTACGGCGCAGATGCAGTATACGCAGGCCAGCCACGTTACAGCCTTCGTGTTCGTAACAACGAGTTCAATCACGAAAACCTACAAATCGGTATCGATGAAGCTCATGCTCAAGGCAAAAAGTTATATGTTGTATGTAACATTCAGCCGCACAACTCTAAATTAAAAACATTCATTCGCGACCTCAAACCAGTTGTAGACATGGGCCCTGACGCGCTTATCATGTCAGATCCTGGTCTTATCATGATGGTTCGTGAAGCATTCCCTGAAATGCCAATCCATCTTTCTGTTCAAGCAAACGCAGTAAACTGGGCGACCGTTAAGTTCTGGTCAACTCAAGGCGTTGAGCGTGTGATCTTATCTCGTGAGCTATCGCTTGAAGAGATCGAAGAGATTCGCGAACACTGCCCAGAAACAGAGCTAGAGATCTTTGTTCACGGAGCTCTTTGCATGGCTTACTCAGGCCGTTGTCTGCTTTCTGGTTACATGAACAAGCGCGATCCAAACCAAGGTACTTGCACCAACGCTTGCCGCTGGGAATACAAAACAGAAGCAGCGAAAGAAGACGAAAACGGTCAGATCGTTGAAGCAAACCCTACTGGTGTTGCTATTCAAGAAGTAGAAACGCAAGACATTGAAGTTCAAGATGAGCGTCCAGACAACACACTAGGCCTTGGTAAACCAACAGACGAAGTGGTTCTGCTTTCTGAATCACACAAGCCAGAAGAGAAAATGGCAGCGTTTGAAGATGAGCATGGTACTTACATCATGAACTCAAAAGACCTTCGTGCAATCCAACACGTTGAGCGCCTAACGAAGATGGGTGTTCACTCTCTGAAGATTGAAGGTCGTACTAAGTCTTTCTACTACTGTGCACGTACTGCTCAGGTTTACCGTAAAGCTATTGACGATGCAGTGGCAGGCAAACCATTCGATGAAAGCCTAATGGGTACACTAGAGAGCCTAGCTCACCGTGGTTACACTGAAGGCTTCTTACGTCGCCATACACACGATACATACCAAAACTACGAGTACGGTTACTCTATCTCTGACACTCAACAGTTTGTTGGTGAGTTCACAGGTAAGCGCCGTGGTGACCTAGCGGAAGTAGAAGTGAAGAACAAGTTCCTAGTAGGCGACAGCTTAGAAATGATGACACCGAAAGGTAACGTTGTTTTCAAACTAGAAGTTATGGAAAACCGCAAATCTGAAGCGGTCGACGATGCGAAAGGTAACGGTCACTTTGTATTTATTCCTGTACCAGCAGATCTAGATCTAGAGTACGGCTTGCTGATGCGTAACTTGAGCGAAGGCCAAGATACACGTAACGCATCAGGCAAATAATTTTTACTTAAGCGACTTACTTGAGAAGAAAATAATGGCTCTGTTAATTACTGACAAGTGCATAAACTGCGATATGTGTGATCCTGAATGCCCAAATGGTGCAATCACTATGGGCGACAGCATCTTCGAGATCGATCCTGATTTATGTACAGAGTGTAAAGGTCACTATGAAAAGCCAACATGCCAGTCAGTGTGTCCGATTACAAAATGCATCATCACTGACCCAAACCATATTGAAACTGATGACGAGCTACTTGAGAAGTTTGTTATCATTCAAGGCTTGACCTAAAAGAAGAAAGGTTCAACTTAACCATAAGTTGAACCTTTTTTTTCATCCTGATTTTCCGATTGGATAAATATTGCAGAAGAGCTCTTTTTCAAATTGATATTCGAGTCGTTCTCGCCAGTTTATTGATTGAGCTATAGGAACAAGATAAAAGTTTTCCCTGCTGGTATCGGTCACAAATGCCATTCCATACTGCATCAATTCATAGTGAACATCATTTACGAAACTAGGGTCTAAACGTTGTCTGCCTGTTAGCTGATTGATGTCATCTCTTGAAATTGAAATACCCGAGCTTTCAGCGTTGAACCTATGTCTTAACCATTCTGAAAATTCCTTCGCACAAATCATAGTCATAGTCTTATCCTTGAATTATCTATCGACGGGTATCAGACTCTGATTTCGCATACTGCATATAAGCCGCATCTTTCACCCCAAAACACTCAATCCCTGACCAAACCTTGTCAAATTCGCCATCGCCCTTGCTGATACCGTTATTGCTTTTATTAATATCAAACGATGTTCTTAATCTCGTGTTTATAAACTCTAGACAAAAGTGTGATATTTCTCCAGTTTTAGAGTCGAAAAAACCAGTGGCAGTACCACTGTAAAAAGCCTCGATGAACAGGATTACTTATTCGATATCAAGGCCAAACACTGACTTGGCATCACTTTAACTTTTTTCTTTTTCTTAGTTTTCGCTACTTTTTTAGGAGGTGGAACTGGAACAGTCTTTGGAGCCCAACTTGCAAGTTCATCTCCACAACCGTCACCTTTAGGAGGGCTCGCTTGAGCTATGCAGTTTGAACTGCCTTCAGGACACTTTAAACGAACGTGGAAGTGGGAGTGGTGTCCCCACCAAGGTCTTATTTTGCCTAACCAAGCTCTATCATTAGCGTCAGAGTTTTCTTGTTCACAAAGGGTTTGCTTGATCACTGGATGAACAAAAATACGCACCACTTTTTCATCTTTCGCCGCATAACGAATAACTTGAAAATGATCATCGGTCCAATTCGATTCACGCAATTTGTAGTTGGTAAGATCCACAACGCTCACAGGTTTAGGCACAGCTAATTCGTTCTCTGACAACCTCTTACTGGTTAACCTTAGCCATATATCAATATCTAACCCTGTTTGATGACTTGAATGACCTGAAGAAAAGCGCCCTCCTCTGGGAAGAGAAATATCACCGATCAATAAATTAGTATTGAGCTTCTCGCTGGTCGTGACTCCTAACCTCTCAATAAACTTTATAGCTTCTGTATGGCCATAGTAGCGCTCTCTTTGAGGGCGAATGATCTGATACCCCAAACCATTAATAGGCAAAGCCTGCGCGCCGTCTAGACAGCCATTGGCATAGCTTCCAATTGATGAGGGTGAATTTCTAGTAGGGTGACTCTCTTTTTCCCACGAAGTTGCTGATAGAGAAAATGAACAAAAGAATACAACCAGTGCAAAAAAGAACCTCATAATAATCCCAAATTACTGACGCTTACTCATTATATTAGTCGCCATTTAGGATTAGGTGCATATCGTACTTAAGTTTTTGGTGGTAGCTAGTGAATTATACCAATTAAAGTAAAAATGTGATCTAATTAAGATTGATGAATTATTGTGAAATTTAGCCATGGATAGCCTTAATAACACTGACTTCAAAAAGCTTGCGAGCCAGCAAAAAACCATTCAGATGAAGA